>NZ_JBGQQW010000032.1:0-42952 GCF_045528485.1 Desemzia sp. FAM 23990 | reverse complement strand
CAGTTGGTGCAAAGAATGGGACGATTCCATTATATGCCTCTCATTCATCGGCAATAGGACAATTAATCAAAAGTTTTCGTTAATTCCTGTCTTTTGGGAGAAGGTTCCTGGTTTTAGGAACGTTCTTCCAAAAGATGGGCCAGCAAGCGGCGGAGCCGTGCGGTAGCTGACAAGTGTACAAAAATAGAGTGCCTAAACTAGCGGAGTAATAGGACGCTCGAGAAAAACTTGACACAAACAAATAAGAATGTGTCTTGACAATCTGTTGTCTTTCTAGTAATCTTTAACTAATACAAAATATCTGACCCCAATGATAGAGGAAGTAACTTTATTAGCGTATCAAGAGAGAATTTTCATGGGCTGAAAAAAATTCTGCGCGAGATAAAACGAAAGACACTCTGGAGGGACAGTAGTGAAAAGCTGCTGCGTTACGAGCGTTAATCGTTGAGGAAAGCTGATGGCTTTCAAAACAAGGTGGTACCACGTTGACATGTTCAATCGTCCTTATTCTGCACAAGCAGAGTAAGGACGATTTTTTTTTTGATAAAAGGGTAGATAAGAAGGAGAGACACATATAATGGCATTTCAAAAACCAAAAGGCACAGCTGATTTGTTGCCGGAAAATACAAAACAATGGCAATACGTAGAAGATATTTTTAGAGCTGTTTTAGCAGACTATCAATTTGAAGAAATTCGAACACCGATTTTTGAAAGTTATGACCTGTTTTCAAGAGGTGTTGGTGAAACCAGCGACATCGTTTCCAAAGAAATGTACAATTTTCAAGATAAGGGCGGTAGGGAATTAGCTTTACGTCCTGAAGGAACTGCTCCTATTGCCAGAGCATTTGTCGAAAATAAATTGTTTGGGCCAGAGCATGCTAAACCATACAAAGTTTATTACCAAGGACCGATGTTTCGTTATGAGCGCCCTCAAAGCGGCCGTATGCGTCAATTTCATCAATTTGGGGTCGAAGCGTTTGGAAGCGACAATCCGGCAACAGATGTTGAAACAATTGCTTTAGCAATGGATCTGTTTCAAGAATTAGGATTAGAAAGTTTAAAACTTGTGATCAATTCATTGGGAGATCTGGAAAGTCGTTTGGCTTACCGTGAAGCGTTGATTGCTTATTTGGAACCACATGTTGAAGAATTGAGTGAAGACTCAAAAAACAGACTGCACAAAAACCCTTTGCGCGTATTGGACAGCAAAGACAAAAAAGATCAAGCTATCGTAGCAAATGCGCCTTCTATTTTAGATTATTTGAACGATACTTCTAAAGAACATTTTGAAGCAGTAAAAGAAATGCTGGAAGCTTTAGATATTCCTTATGAAATCGACAGCAATATGGTTCGCGGGTTGGATTATTACAACCACACGATTTTTGAAGTGATGACAGAAGCTGAAACATTTGGTTCGTTGACAACCATTTGTGCAGGCGGACGTTATGATGGATTAGTCGAAGAAGTAGGTGGACCAGCTACTCCAGGCTTTGGCTTCGCTATCGGTATGGAACGTTTGTTGCTTATTTTAAACGCTGAGGATATTGAGTTGGCGGAAGAAGAAGCGTTAGACGTGTACGTCATCGGTATTGGCGAATCCACTAACTTAGAAACCTTAAAAGTTGTTCAAGCGGTTCGTTCAGCCGGTTTATCTGCTGATCGCGACTTTTTGAATCGCAAAATCAAAAATCAATTTAAAACTGCCAACAAGAAAAACGCGAAAGTAGTCTTGACGCTTGGGGAAAATGAATTGGAAAATGGTACGATCAACTTTAAAGTCATGAAGAGCGGAAAAGAATCCGTAGTGGAATTAGAAGAAATCTACGATGGTGATTTTGAAAAATTGTTTAATGTAAAAGTTGCCGATATGACAGCTTTTAATGAGTTTTTCAAAAAAGAAGATTAATCGGAACGAAAAATGAAGATAAAAGAGAAGGGTTGATTTAAAATGGCTAAACGAACAGTATATTGTGGCCAAGTCACTGAAGACTTAGTTGGACAAGAGATTGTGCTAAAAGGATGGGTACAAAAACGTAGAGATTTAGGTGACTTGATTTTTATCGATTTGCGTGACCGTGAAGGAATTGTTCAAATAGTATTTAACCCTAAATTCTCTAAAGAAGCCTTAGAAATAGCAGAGTCTGTTAGAAATGAATACGTTCTTGAAATAACCGGTACAGTTGTAAAACGTGCTGAAGGCATGCAGAACAACAAAATCGCAACTGGTGATGTTGAAATCGAAGCACGCCAAGTAAATGTATTGAATGAAGCAAAAACAACCCCTTTTTATATTGAAGATGGCGTTTCTGTTTCAGATGAAAAGCGTATGGAATATCGTTATTTAGACTTACGTCGTCCTGAAATGACGAAAAACCTGCTTTTACGCCACAACATCACGAGATCGGTACGGAACTTTTTAGACAATCAAGAATTTATTGACATTGAGACACCGTACTTGACGAAGTCTACTCCAGAAGGTGCCCGAGACTATTTAGTGCCTTCACGTGTGCATGCGGGACATTTTTATGCTCTTCCGCAATCCCCGCAATTGTTTAAACAATTGTTGATGGGTGCTGGATTTGACCGTTATTACCAAATCGTTCGTTGTTTTAGAGATGAAGATTTGCGCGGAGACCGCCAACCTGAATTCTCTCAAATCGATATTGAAACCAGCTTCTTGGAACCTGAAGAAATTCAAGAATTTACAGAAAATATGCTGGCAAAAGTATTGAAAGAAACTAAAGGAATCGAAGTTGCTTTACCATTCCCACGGATGTCTTATGATGACGCCATGAACCGTTATGGTAGCGACAAACCAGATATTCGTTTTGCGATGGAATTGATTGATTTGAATGATATTGTAAAAGACTCCAGCTTCAAAGTATTCAGTGGAGCTGTAAGCAATGGCGGAATGGTAAAAGCCTTGAATGTAAAAGGTGCTGCAGCCAATTATTCACGTAAAGACATTGATGCTTTAGGCGAATTTGTAGGCATTTATGGTGCTAAAGGATTGGCTTGGCTGAAAGTTGACGAAGATGGACTTAAAGGACCGATTGCAAAATTCTTTACAGACGATGCTGATGCTTTGATTGAACGCACTCAAGCAGAACCTGGAGACTTACTGTTGTTTGTAGCGGACAAAGCTGCTGTAGTTTATGATGCTTTAGGTGCGTTGCGTGTGAAATTAGGAAAAGAATTAGACTTGATTCCACAAGATGAATTTGCATTCTTATGGGTTGTTGACTGGCCATTAGTAGAATTTGATGAAGAAGGAAGCCGTTATACTGCAGTGCACCATCCATTTACGATGCCTGAAGAAAGTACATTAGAATTCTTAGAAAACGAACCTGCTAAAGTAAAAGCTCGAGCGTACGATATTGTATTGAATGGTTATGAATTAGGAGGCGGTTCAATCCGTATCCATAAACGTGACATTCAAGAAAAAATGTTCAAAACGCTTGGTTTTACACAAGAAGAAGCAGAAGAACAATTTGGTTTCTTGTTGAACGCTCTTGAATATGGTTTCCCACCACATGGTGGTATTGCATTAGGATTAGACCGTTTTGCAATGTTGTTGGCGGGCGAAGACAATATTCGCGAAGTTATTGCTTTCCCTAAAAACGGAAGTGCAGTTGATCCAATGGCTCAAGCTCCAAGTTTAGTGAGCGGTAAGCAATTGGAAGAATTATCGATTCAAACGACAAAAATCGAATCAGATGAGGAAGCAGCAGCAGAAGAATAAGCAGCGAGCACTATTCTTCTCTCCACTGTCCTCTATAAAGAAAATAAGAGATTAGAAAGTCAGGAGAATAAAAAAATGGTTTTGATCGGCTCACACGTTTCAATGAAAGGCAAAGAAATGTTATTAGGAGCAGCTCAAGAAGCTGCAAGTTATAAAGCTTCTACGTTTATGATTTATACAGGAGCTCCTCAAAATACGCGTCGTAAAGCTTTAGAAGAAATGAATATCCCAGCAGGCGAAGCATTCATCGCGGAAAATGGACTATCTGATATTGTGGTTCATGCACCTTATATCATTAATTTAGGAAACACGATTAAACCAGAAAATTTCAGTTTTGGCGTGGAATTTTTAAGAGCAGAGATTGAGCGAGCAGAAGCCCTAGGAGCTAGACAAATTACGATGCACCCGGGTGCACATGTTGGGGCTGGTGCAGATGCAGCTATCCAACAAATCATTAAAGGATTAAATGAAGTTCTGCATGCGGATCAAAAAGCTCAAATAGCGTTAGAAACGATGGCTGGAAAGGGGACCGAAATCGGTCGTTCATTTGATGAGA
Organism: Desemzia sp. FAM 23990; assembly: GCF_045528485.1. Taxonomy (NCBI): domain Bacteria; kingdom Bacillati; phylum Bacillota; class Bacilli; order Lactobacillales; family Carnobacteriaceae; genus Desemzia; species Desemzia sp. FAM 23990. Next base: position 38,654 of record NZ_JBGQQW010000032.1, on the reverse strand, counting down.
TAGCTCAAATCATTGATGGTGTAACCTTGAATGACAAATTATCGGTTACTTTTGATACGTGTCATACCAATGATGCAGGGTATAATGTAAAAGAAGATTTTGACGGGGTGCTGAATGAATTTGACAAAATCATTGGACTAGATCGCTTAAAAGTGGTGCATGTCAATGATTCGAAAAATCCAATGGGCAGTCATAAAGACCGTCATGCCAATATTGGTTTTGGAACGATTGGTTTCGAAGCTTTGAACAAAATCGTTCATCACCCTCAATTAACAGATCTGCCTAAAATATTGGAAACTCCATTTGTAGGAGAAGACAAGAAAAATAAAAAAGCTCCTTACGGTCATGAAATAAAAATGTTTAATGAACAAACATTTAATCCTGATCTATTAGAAGATATTTTGAATGGTGCAGCTTTTTAAACCATAAAAAACAACTCGAGAAACGATCTTCAGCTTCGTGCTGTGAGTTTTTCTCGAGTTGTTTTGTTTAATCGTATTCTTGAATGTGACTCTGTTTCTTCTTGTCTAATTGCAAGGTACTGACAATGATAGCTGCTGTTTCTTCGATGGATCTTTTTTCAACATTGATCACTAAGCAACCTAATTTTTCATATAAATTATTGGAAAATGCCAACTCTTTTTCGATTCGTTCTTTATTGGAGTAAGGAGTATCTGGATTTAATCCATAAGCGATCATACGCTCTTTACGGATAGAATTGATCATGTCCAAATTATTGGTCAAACCGACAATTTTCTTAGGATCTACTTGCCACAGTTGTTCAGGTATATGAGATTCTGGTACCAATGGCAAATTAGCGACTTTGTAGTTTAAGTTAGCTAAAAACATGCTCAAAGGTGTTTTCGAAGTTCTTGAGATACCTAGTAAAACAATATCAGCTTCTAAGAAACCTTTAGGATCTCTTCCATCATCATACGTTACTGCAAATTCAATCGCTTTGATACGATCGAAATAAGTTTGGTCCATTTCATGCAACGCACCTGGCTTATGCAAAGGCTGGATGCCAGAACGATTTTGGATTTCTCGAATAACTGGACTTAACAGATCTACACAAAAAATCGCATTTTTTGAACAATATTCTTGAGCGATTTGGCTCAAGTTATCGGAAACTAAGGTATGAAGAACCATAGCATTTTGACGTTGAGCTTTTTCTAATATAGAAATCAACGTATCTTCCCCACGAATAAAAGGGTAGCCATGTAATTTGATATCGGCGGATGGAAATTGCGCCATCGCTGCTTTGCCTATTGAGTTGGCAGTCCCTCCTACTGAATCTGATACAATGTAGATGTCTACCGGGTGATTAATTTCCATAACTGTTTTCTCCTTTAACAATGTATTTGGGACGATCAAACGGAAAGAATAGTTAAAAAGTGTGAAATAGCTGTTTCATTTGTCAAACTATTCCCGAGTGTTTAAAAATAGTGGTTGCAATCCAGTCATTTTCTGTATACCCTTTTAGTATAACGGATTAAAGAGTAAAATTATAGGCTGAACAGACTTCTTCTGTTTATTTTACGAGAGAGGTATCATAAAGAACTTGATTTACCACGTTGTCGTGGTATACTATAAATCGAAACGAGTCCGTTTTAAAGGAGGCTAGATTCCTGTGAACGAAGTGGAAAATGCTATTGGAATATTGAAAGATCATGGATATAAATATACCGATAAGAGAGAAAATATCTTGAGTTATTTTAATCAAGAAAATCGTTATATCACTGCCAAGGAAGTGCAGCAGTTTTTGAAAGTCAAGTATCCAAATATCAGCTACGATACGATTTACCGCAATTTGTATACTTTTGTTGAACTAGATATTGTGGAAGAAACTGAATTAAACGGAGAAAAGCTATTTCGATTGAATTGCTCCCATTCTGGTCATCACCATCATTTTATCTGTACTGTATGCGGAAAAACGAAAAAAATTGAAATGTGTCCCATGAACTTTTTTGAAGATCAATTAAATGGGTGCCAAATAACCTCTCACCGTTTTGAAATTTTCGGGACATGCGAGGAGTGTCTATTACCTGCAAGTTAGGCAGAGGCCCTTGGAAAGAACGGGTTTTATCGTCTAAAAGAAAAAACGCATATTTTTTTGAATAACAGCAAAGTCATATTGACGTGGCTTTAACGATTCGATATAATATAGAAGGACAGTTTTTTAATTATGCAATTTATGCATAAGAAATAACGGTTACTTAAATAGCACGGAGGGGGGTAATTGAATATGTCAAAAACAGTCGTTAAGAACAATGAATCTCTTGATGATGCTCTTCGTCGCTTCAAACGTACCGTTTCTAAAACAGGTACAATGCAAGAGGCTCGCAAACGGGAATTTTATGAAAAACCTAGCGTGAAGCGTAAGAAAAAATCCGAAGCAGCTAGAAAACGCAAGCATTAATCTTGGAAGTTTTTAGAATTGAGGTTGAAGAAGCATGACTCTATTAACTACTATTAATGATGATATTAAAACAGCCATGAAAGCTAAAGACAAACATAAACTTTCTGTATTGCGCATGATAAAATCTTCATTACAAAACGAACAAATCAAAAAAGGCACTGAATTGAGCAAAGAAGACGAATTAGCCGTTCTTTCTCGTGAAATGAAACAAAGACGTGATTCATTAACAGAGTTCAAGAAGGCAGATCGACAAGATTTGGTGGATCCTCTGGAAAATGAAATTGCGATCGTTGCAGAATATATGCCTAAACAGTTAACTGAAGAAGAACTTCAGTCTGTTGTTCAAGAAGTTATTGCTTCTGTAAATGCAACATCAGCAAAAGATTTTGGTAAAGTAATGGGTGCCGTCATGCCAAAAGTAAAAGGCAAAGCTGATGGAAATGATATCAATCGAATTGTGAAACAACAACTTTCTTAGGTTACTGTTTCATGTGAATGATTTCAAAAAAAAAGATGATGTCGAATGAAAATTCGAATCATCTTTTTTATTTATTCTGTAATTGACTGCGGAATCTCTCGCGAAATGATGAACTTTTCTTAACTTTGCGTAAGCGCTAATTTAGTATAGAATGTGAGTGACAACTTTAAAACTAAGAAGGAAGGATCATTAATGAAAGTAGATAAAAAGAAACTGATGCTGGCTTGTTTAATCCTGTCCATAATAGCCATTATTTTCGGCTATTTTTTGTGGGCCATTCTGATTCCTATTCAAGATTTTCACCTTATGGGAGATGAGGAATTGCTTAGAGCACAAAAAGAATATGCAGTGAACTACCCTTTAGGCAGGTTTTTACTGTATGCTGGGAGCTTTGGTCTGGTAGCTTCCACGCTTTATTTGATCGTAGCTCATTTTAAATCCAAAAAATCCCCTTTCTAGTTTTCAAGTTTAACTAAAAAAAAGTTTTGAAGCATTTTTTTATTCCCTACTTATGTGAGTGCAGGTTCTTTTTACTCGTGAAATATGCTATGATTTGTATAAATAAAAAAAGGAAGTGTCTGCTGATTGTCTGAACTTACAAATGAAACCCGCGTATTAGAACTAAAAAATCCTGATAGTGCCGTTAATTTATTTGGCAACCAAGATAAGCATTTAACGTTGATTGAAGATGCGATGGATGTGGTGATCCATAGTCGTGGAGACAAATTAGAAATTAGTGGATCTAAAGAAAATGTCGACTTAGTCAGCGAAATCTTTATTCAGCTGCAAGAATTATTAAAAACGGGTATCCAAATTGGACAACCTGATATTGTTACGGCAATAAAAATGGCAAATCGAGGCAATTTATCAAAATTTATTAGTATGTATGAAGAAGAAATCGGAAAAGACCAAGGTGGAAAACCGATTCGTGTAAAAACATTTGGTCAGCGTCAATACGTTCATTCCATTCAAAAAAATGATGTAGTTTTCGGTGTCGGACCGGCTGGTACTGGTAAAACGTATCTAGCTGTCGTGATGGCAGTGTCTGCTTTGAAAAAAGGGGAAGTCAAACGCATCATTATCAGTCGTCCTGCTGTAGAAGCCGGTGAAAGTCTAGGATTCTTACCTGGAGATTTAAAAGAAAAAGTTGACCCTTATTTGAGGCCCATCTATGATGCTATGTACAGCATTTTTGGATCGGAACATACTGCTCGTTTGATGGAACGTGGAGTCATCGAAATTGCTCCTTTAGCTTATATGAGAGGGAGAACGCTGGATGATGCTTTTGTCATTTTAGATGAAGCACAAAATACAACTGTCCCGCAAATGAAAATGTTCCTGACCCGTTTAGGTTTTGGGTCAAAAATGATTGTCAACGGCGATGTAACGCAAATAGATTTGCCGCGAGGAACGATGAGCGGTTTAGTACATGCTGAAAGAGTTTTGAAATCCGTTAAAGGCATCCATTTTTCTTACTTTGATGCTTCAGATGTCGTACGCCATCCTGTGGTTGCAAGCATTATAGCGGCATACAGTGAAGAGAAAAATGAATCTTTATTAAATCAAGACAACAAGAAATAACCACAACTGGAGGAGAATACACATGATGAGAGCGTTCACTGCACTGCGAAAAAAAGTAGGGAAGTTTTTTGTGCCTTTAATCATGCTGTTATTTTCCTCTATTTTATTTCTATTGATGTATAGCGGTATTCAACCGGCCATATTGGATATCCAGTTGTACCAAGTAGCCGATAATACCATTCGAGCAAATGCAACAGTAGAAGATACTGCACAAACAGAAGCCAATCAGAAGGTTGCAGAAGATAATGTAGCACCGGTCTACAGTTTTAATTCAGAAATACAAAAAGTCCAATTGTCAAAAGTACAGATTCTATTTGTGACGATTGAAGAAGTGCAAAAAGAAGCCAACAAAATGTATACTCAAGAAGTGGAAAGCTTCCAAGCTGCTAATCCTGAAGATACAGATGGGGAGACACCAAATACTCCAACTGTAGAACCGCTAACTGCAGAAGAAAAATACGCTTTGTTTGAAAATAAAACAAACAATTTAGAACAAGAAACGCAAGAATTCATCTCAGCATTGCCGCAATGGGCGATTACTTCATTGTTAGAGGCTCCGGCGGGTACGTTGAAGACATTAAATGACTCTTTGACAACAGTTGTTTCTGATAAAATGGCTGCACCGATTCGTTTGGAAGAGATGAACCAAGTGATAGAAGATGCGCAGGATAGTCTTCAATACGTGGAATTAGATAATACATACCAAAGAATTGCTAATTTGATATTAGAACATGCAATTATAGAAAATAATATTTATAATGAGCAAGCTACCGAACAAGCTCGTCAAGAAGCAGTCAGAAATGTTCAGCCGGTTATGATTTTGCAAGGACAAGTGATTGTTCAAGAAGGTCATGTAGTAGACAGTGCAGACATGCACCAATTGGAACTATTAGGCATGCTGGATGATGAACCTTCATACCATATGCTTTACAGCTTGCTGGTGCTATTGATAGCCCAATTATTAGGAATCTATGTAATCAGCAAAATAGAATCCCTTGCCTCTCAAGATTTTTCTAAGGTATTAGTACTATATAGCTTGGTGATTATCGCCAGTGTAGCGATCATGAAAGGATTGCAGCTGTTGCAATTAGCCGGTATCAACAATATCGCCTTTCTATACCCGGCAGCATTAGCACCTCTACTGATAAATGCCTTTTTGTCCCCTAGATTCGGCTATTTAGCAAATACCTTTTTACCCGCCTTTTCGATTTTTATTTACACGGGTTACAGAGGAACCACTACTGCATTGGTCATCGCTCTGATCTACGTATTGAGTGGATTGTTTGGAGCTTTGATAAGACAAGGAAAAGAACAAAGAATAGAGGGGAACTTACTTTGGTCAATGATTGTTGGAAATGGTATAGTGATGTTGTCCATGATTTTTTACCTTAACCAGCCTATCTTTACCCTGCAGACCTTACTGATGGTGACGTATTCTGTATTAAGCGGCGTACTGGCATATGCATTAGCAACGATCTTGATTCCTTACATTGACGTCTATTATACAGATAATGCTGTTTTGACACTGACAGAATTATCCAATCCGAATCAACCATTGTTGAAATTGTTGCTGACGAAGACGCCTGGAACTTATCACCATAGTTTGATGGTGGCCAATCTCAGCTCAAATGCTGTCAGTGCTATAGGAGGAGATTCTCTATTTGCTCGAGTAGCTTCCTATTACCATGATGTAGGGAAGTTGACGCATCCGTTGTTTTTTGTGGAGAATCTGCCAAGTGGGATGGACAATCCACACAACTTGTTGACACCTTACGAAAGCAAGGAAATCATTTTTGGGCATGTTTCTGAAGGAATCAAAATATTGAAAGAGGCCAAACTGCCACAGTCCATTATTGATATTTGTGCGCAGCATCATGGGACGACTTTAATGAAATATTTTTACGCTCAGGCTAAAAAGGAAAACAGTGAGGTCAACGAAAGCGACTTTAGGTATCCAGGTCCTAAACCTCAAACAAAAGAAGCAGCCGTGATCAATATTGCAGATAGTGCAGAAGCAGCCTGTCGTTCCATGTCCAGACCAACTAAACAGTCAATCGAAGAATTTGTTCATGAATTGATCGTGGATCGAATAAAAGATGGACAATTTGATGAATGTGACATTACAATGAAAGAACTAAGGATCGTTGAAGCGGCTTTAGTAGACAATCTAGTGGGGACCTTCCATAGCAGGATCGAATACCCTAAAACAGAACCAACAAAATAAGGTCCAATAAACATTTTAAAGGAGTGGTGGTTATTCTATGGAATTAGATTTATTTGATGAAACCAATACCGTTGAAGAAGAACATAAAGAGTTGGTCAGTACGATTTTAGAATTTGCTGCAAAAAAACTTGCATTACCGGACAATACAGAAGTGTCTGTTACGTTCGTCACGAACCCCCGGATACAAGAGATCAATCGTGAATACCGAGATAAAGATCAACCTACAGATGTCATCAGCTTTGCATTGGAAGACGAAGTAGATGACGAACCGGAATTCTTTTTAGGAGATTTTGAAGGAATGATTCCTAAAAACATTGGAGACATTATTATTTCCATTGATCGAACGAAGGAACAAGCTGTTGAATATGGCCATTCATTCCAAAGAGAGTTAGGCTTCCTAGCGTTACATGGTTTTTTACATTTAAATGGGTATGACCATATGAATGAAGAAGATGAAAAAGAAATGTTTGGACTGCAAAAACAAATTTTAGAGGAGTATGGTCTTGGACGAGAATAAAAAAAGTACAAAAAACCGAAGATACCTTGATTCTTTTAAATATGCTTTTATGGGAGTCGTAACTGTATTTCGAGAAGAACGGAACATGCGGACGCATGTAACATTGGGTTTTTTAGTTCTTTTATTTAGTCTGTTTTGTAAACTTTCATCAGCAGAATGGCTTTGGATGTTTTTATGTGTCTTTTTAGTTTTTGTCATGGAAATATGGAATACAGTGATTGAAAATGTGGTAGACTTAGTTACCGATCATCAATATCATCCCATTGCAAAAAAAGCTAAAGACATGGCGGCGTCAGCAGTACTAGTGACTTCTTTATTTTCAGTTGTTGTTGGTAGCTATATTTTGTTGCCCAAGATACTGAGCTGGTTCTTTTAATAGAGTGAACAGATGTGTTGAAAATACTTATTCCCAAGGAGATAAAATTAAATGAAACCAAACGATACAGTTGTAGAAACTTTAATCGATAATGCAACAGCCATGTTAGATCGTGCCTACGTACCTTATTCAAACTTTCCAGTAGGGGCTGCACTTGTCACAAAAGATGGAGAATTTTTTTCAGGCTGCAATATTGAGAATGCCTCTTATGGATTAGCCAATTGTGCTGAACGAACAGCTATCTTTAAAGCTGTTTCAGAAGGAAAAAAAGAGTTTGATTATTTAGTAGTAACTGGAGACACTGATGGACCAATTTCGCCATGTGGGGCCTGTCGTCAAGTGATGGCAGAATTTTGTGAACCAGATATGCCGGTATTGCTGACCAATAAAAAAGGCAAACAATTAGCAACAACAGTTAAAGAGCTTCTGCCTGGAGCATTTCGATCGGAGGATATGGTTTAATATGGTTAAGAAAAATTATAAATCAGGGTTTGTATCTATTGTAGGACGCCCAAATGTAGGGAAATCAACATTTTTAAATCAAGTAGTAGGTCAAAAAATTGCGATTATGAGTGATAAAGCGCAAACGACAAGAAATAAAATCCAAGGGATCTATACCACTAAAGAAGAACAAATTATTTTTATCGATACCCCTGGGATTCATAAGCCAAGACATCGCTTAGGTGACTTCATGGTTGATTCAGCCTTGAGTTCTTTTAAAGGTGTAGAGGTCATTTTGTTTATGGTCAATGCGACAGAAAAACGCGGCCCAGGAGATAACTTCATCATTGATAAATTGCAAGAGAGCAAAACGCCTGTCTTTTTAGTCATCAATAAAATCGATGAAGTTCACCCAGATAAATTATTAACGATCATTGAAGATTACAGAACAACAATGGATTACGCTGAAATCGTGCCAATCTCTGCTAAAGAAGGAAACAATGTTCCGACTTTGTTGAAAGAAGTGACCAGCTACTTGCCTGAAGGACCTCAATTTTATCCTGAAGATCAAGTGACGGATCACCCTGAGTACTTTATCATTTCAGAATTGATTCGTGAAAAAGTCTTGCAATTGACTCGTGAAGAAGTACCGCATTCAGTAGCTGTTGTCGTGGAAAAGATCGAGCGCAGCGAAACCGATAAAGTTCAAGTTCACGCAGCAATCATCGTGGAACGTTCTACTCAAAAAGGAATCATTATCGGAAAAGGCGGTAAAATGCTGAAAGATATCGGGATTCGAGCTAGAAAAGATATTGAAATATTGCTGGGAGATAAAATTTATCTAGACTTATGGGTCAAAGTTCAAAAAGATTGGCGTGACCGTCAAACCAACTTGCAAGACTTTGGGTATCGTTCTGAAGATTACTAAAAATAGATGTCTATTTTATAACGTTGGTAAAAAAATGATTCTGAAATTTTCTAGAAAATAGTGGTTAAGAATTCTCATTTATGAGCCTAAACTTTCTACCCATGTTATAAGATGAAAGATTCTAAAATTCAGTTAAAAAGGAGTGGAGAAGTTGTCTCAAATTGAAGAATTTGAAGGCATTGTGCTATCTGTCAAAAAACATCGCGAAACAGATCACTTAGTTAAACTATTTACCGATCGTTTCGGTAAATTGATGTTTTTTAGCAGAGGGACAGGCAAGCGAAATAGTAAAATGAAAACTGCCATTCTCCCTTTTACAAAAGCCACTTATATTGGTGATGTTCGAGATACTGGTTTATGCTTTCTAAATGATGCCAAAGATCAAGAACAATACAAAAGTATGCAAACGGATATTTTCTTGAACGCGTATGCAACTTATTTATTGAGTTTGGTTGATGTAGCTTTAGAAGACAGGAAACCGGATGGTACGTTATACCACAAGCTATCAGCTAGTTTGAGAGAAATAGATGAAGGGTCAGACCCGGAAATCATTATGAATATTTTTGAGATTCAGTTGCTGCCTTATTTTGGGGTAGCACCTGAATTAAGAGGCTGCAGAGTGTGCGGCAATACAGATGGTCCATTTGATTATTCGTTGAATTATGGGGGATTGTTGTGTCAGCAACATTGGCATATGGACCAGCATCGGTACCATGCAAGTCAACGAAGCATCTACTTTATTCGTTTATTTTCAAGGATTTCATTAGACCAAATCGGCAATATCAGTGTAAAAGAAGAAACAAAAAAAGAAGTTCAATTTTTAATTGATCAAATCTATGATGATTCAGTAGGACTCAAGCTGAAAAGCAAAAGCTTTATCCAAAAAATGGGGAGTTGGAGCACTGTGCTCAAAGACTCGCGCAATCCTGAAAAAAATGATAGAAAAGATTGACAACCTCTCTAAAAAGAGGCTATTATAATAAAGAATTGAAGAAACAGCGATGAAGGAAAAAGTAAAAATTTGAATCTCTTATCTAAGCGAATTTGGGATAGTGTGAGCCAAATAAAGAGTGAATTTTGAAAGGGCATCTGGAGCTGAAACCAACAAAGATGCTAGTAGCGGTTTAAACGATGCTAGAATTAGGGTGGAACCGCGGTTAATATATAATCGTCCCTATGCTTAACCAAGTCGTTGAGCATAGGGGCTTTTTTCTATTTCAAGACAAAAATGAGGAGTGGAAACAGATGAAAAAAGACAGTTTAACCTTTCAAGAAATCATTTTAACACTGCAAAAATATTGGTCTGATCAAGGCTGTATGTTAATGCAAGCGTATGATACAGAAAAAGGTGCCGGAACGATGAGCCCGTATACTTTTTTACGCGCAATAGGACCAGAACCATGGAATGCAGCTTATGTAGAACCTTCAAGAAGACCAGCTGATGGCCGTTACGGAGAAAACCCTAACCGTTTATTCCAACACCATCAATTCCAAGTTGTGATGAAGCCGTCACCTGAAAACATCCAAGAATTGTATTTGGAAAGTTTGAAATTATTAGGCATTAATCCGTTAGAACACGATATCCGTTTTGTAGAAGACAACTGGGAAAATCCTTCTATGGGGTGTGCCGGTTTAGGATGGGAAGTATGGTTAGACGGAATGGAAATCACTCAGTTCACTTATTTCCAACAAGTAGGCGGTTTGGAATGTAAACCTGTCACCAGTGAGATTACTTATGGTTTAGAACGCCTTGCTTCTTACATCCAAGAAGTGGATAGTGTATACGATATCGAATGGACAACAGGTGTAAAATATGGAGAGATCTTTATTCAACCAGAATACGAACATTCTCAATATGCTTTCAATCATAGCAACCAAGAAATGCTATTGAATTTCTTTGATGAGTATGAAAAAGAAGCCAAAAAACAAATTGAAGCAGGTTTGGTTCATCCAGCATACGATTACGTTCTAAAATGCAGCCACGCCTTCAATTTGCTGGATGCTAGAGGAGCAGTATCGGTTACCGAAAGAGCCGGCTACTTAGCGCGCATTCGTAATATGGCACGAGCAATCGCAAAAGCTTTTGTAAATGAACGCGAAAAACTAGGATTCCCATTATTAAAGAATGAAGAAATTCAATTGGAGGAGGCTGAATAATATGAGTCATAATGTATTGCTTGAAATCGGACTAGAAGAAATGCCCGCAAATGTAATCACTCAAAGTCGCATCCAATTGATGCAACGAATCGAAAAATTCTTGACTGAAAATCGTTTAGCTTTTGGTGAAGTCAAGTCATATGCTACTCCACGTCGCTTAGCTGTATTGATACATGAAGTTGTTGAAAAGCAAGAAGACGAAGAAGTAACCGCTAAAGGACCGGCAAAAAAAATCGCTTTAGATGAAAACGGAGATTGGTCCAAAGCTGCACAAGGATTCGTTCGAGGACAAGGCCTGACAACAGATGACATTTATTTAAAAGAAATCAAAGGTATCGAATACGTGCACGTGGATAAATTTATTCCTGGAAAAGCAGCTATGGACATTTTGGTGCATTTATCAGAAGTCATCACAGCTATGACATTCCCGGTCAGTATGCACTGGGCAGACTATTCATTAAAATACATCCGCCCGATTCATTGGATCGCTGCTTTAGCAGATGATCAAGTGATTCCGTTTAAAGTGTTGGATATCGAAACATCGAACACCAGCCGTGGTCACCGCTTCTTAGGAACCGATGTGGAATTTAAAGATGCATTAGATTATGAAGATGCACTTAAAAAAGAATTTGTCATTGCAAACAATGATGAAAGAAGTGCGCTGATTGTTGAACAAATTAATCAATTAGCAGTTGAACACCATTGGACTGTTCCGATGGATGAGGACCTTTTGGAAGAAGTAACCAATATTGTCGAATACCCGACAGCTTTTTATGGAACATTTGACGAAACTTACTTATCTTTACCAAATGAAGTGCTGATCACTTCTATGAAAGATCACCAACGCTATTTTTATGTGTTGGATGCAGAAAACAACTTGATGCCTTATTTCATTTCTGTTCGCAACGGAAATGCCGATCACATTGAGAACGTGGCTAAAGGAAATGAAAAAGTATTAGTCGCACGTTTGGATGACGCTAATTTCTTCTTTGAGGAAGATAAAAAATTGTCGATCGCTAGCTGTTTAGAAAAATTGAAATCTGTTACGTTCCATGAAAAAATAGGATCTATGTTCAGCAAAATGCAGCGTGTAGGATTATTTGCAGAAGTTATTGGTAAGCAAGTTGGGTTAACTGAACAAGAATTGACGGATTTAAATAGAGCAGCGGCTATCTATAAATTTGATTTAGTGACCAATATGGTAGATGAGTTCCCTGAATTGCAAGGAATTATGGGTGAGAAATATGCGGTGTTGTTTGGCGAAAACGCAGCAGTTGCCCAAGCAATCCGTGAACATTACCAACCGATTTCTAGTGAAGGAGAATTGCCTGTCAGCAACATTGGGGCAGTATTGGCTATTGCGGATAAATTAGATAGTGTGATGAGTTTGTTTGCTGCTGGAGTTATTCCAACAGGTTCAAATGATCCATTTGGTTTAAGAAGACAAGCTTACGGGATGATTCGTATTGTGGTAGATAAACAATGGACGTTCCCTGTTCGTACGATTTGGAACACGATTTTAACTCAATTAGAAGAAAGCACTTCATTGCTGTTAGAAGGATTCAAAAAAACGGATACAGAAGCACTTGCTTTTATCAAAGGAAGAGTGCGTCAATTGTTGAACGGTCTTCAATTGAGCCATGATGTCATTGATGCGGCATTGGATTCTACTCAAGATGACATCATTCAAATTATTGAAACAGCTCAAGTTTTAGCGAGCGAAAGTGCGAAAAAAGATTTCAAACCAACAATTGAAGCAATCTCCAGAGCATTGAATTTAGCCAGCAAAGCCAATGCAGAGGCTGTCATTAAACCGGAACGTTTTGAAACAACTTCTGAAAAGAACTTGTATGACAATGTTCTATTGCTTAAAGACCGTTATGCCGAGTTGACGATCGCAGAAAAATACACAGCGTTAGCTGACTTAGCACCGATCATCAATGCTTTCTTTGATGAAAACATGGTCATGGCAGAAGATGCAGAGGTTAGAGACAACCGTTTGTCTATTCTTCACCGAATAGCGGACTTCACGTTATCTTTTGCCAGCTTAGATAAACTCGTGATAAAATAATGTTTCATTGTTACTCCATTAGGGATCTTCTTTCTTAGTGGAGTTCTTTTTTAAATGAAACAAGCTTTTACACAGCATAGTGAGAAGGGGGGTTCTTTTGATGGAAGAATTAAAAATGAAACGGGTTTATGAAAAGTCAGCTCCTGATGACGGTTACCGTATTTTAGTGGATCGCATTTGGCCGAGGGGGGTAAAAAAAGCAGACGCCGATATCGATGAATGGTGCAAAGAAATCACCCCCACGACTGAAGCCAGAAAAGCTTTTGGTCATGATCCTGACAAATTTGAGCCTTTCAAAATGCGATACCTTCAAGAACTAGAGGAGAATCCTCAGGCACCAGAATTTATTCAAAAAGTTCACGATTTACTTCGTCACCAGCCGGTAACGTTAGTGTATGCTGCAAAAAATGAAACATACAACCATGTAGTGATTTTGAAAGAATTCATTGAAAAAAAGGGATAGAAATAGGGGATACATTAGGGGGAAAACATGCTAAAACGCTTTTTTAATTATTATCGACCATACAAAAAATTGTTTACACTGGATTTTAGTTCAGCTGTAGTAGTCGCCGTATTGGAATTGGCTTTTCCATTAGTAGTCAGTGAAGTGACCGATACATTATTGCCTTCTGAAAATTGGCGTCTGATCGTTGCCTCGTCCATTGGTTTACTGCTTTTATATGTCATTACAACATTATTGCAGTATGTGGTCACTTATTATGGCCATAAATTAGGAACGAACATTGAAACAGATATGCGCAGAGATCTGTATTCTCATTTGCAACGGCAATCTTTTCGTTATTTCGACAACCGAGAGACCGGTCAGCTGATCACTCGATTGACTTCGGATCTATTTGAGATTGCTGAAGTAGCTCACCATGGTCCGGAAGATATTTTTATCACGATCTTTACCTTATCGGGTGCTTTTTACATGATGATGCAGATACATACGGATCTAGCAATCGCCACATTTATTTTAGTGCCATTTATCGCTATTGCATTAGCCTTTTTCAATAAAAAAATGACAAAAGTCAATACACGTATTTACAAGAATATGGGAGATTTTAGTGCCGGTATTGAGGCAGCTGTTGGAGGAATCCGTGTCGTTCAAGCTTTTGCAAATGAAGAATATGAAAGCAAACGCTTTGAAGGATTGAACCAGGCTTACCGACAATCGAAGCTGTTATTTTTTAAAATGCTGGGAATCAGCCACTCCTACAATTATTTATTGATTCGATTGATCAGTTTGTTTGCTTTGTTTTTTGGAGCTTATTATACAATCCAAGGAGAAATCAGTTACGGAGATTTTATCGGATTTATTTTATTGGCTAATGTATTTGTGCGTCCCATTGAAAAAGTCAATACGATGATAGAAAGCTACCCTAAAGGTATCGCTGGATTCAAGCGTTTTGCTGAAGAACTGGATCTGGAACCAGAGATCCACGACAAGCCTACTGCTGTTGAAACGTCTGGCTTAACGGGTAATATTGAATATAAAGATGTGACTTTTAGTTATGAAGGGAATGCACCTGTTTTAGAGGCAATCGACTTGTCGATCCAAGCGGGTGAGACAGTAGCTTTTGTTGGTCCAAGTGGAGCAGGAAAGACAACGATCTGTAATCTCCTGCCTCGTTTTTACGAAATTGATTCCGGTAAAATCACCATCGATGGTTACGATATCCAAGAAGTGACACTCCAATCTTTACGCGATCAAATCGGTGTCGTTCAGCAAGACGTATTCTTATTTCCAGGAACGATTCGTGAAAATATCCGTTATGGGAAACTAGATGCGACAGAAGAAGAAATACAACAGGCTGTTCAATTAGCTCATTTGGAAAAAGCCGTAGATAGTATGCCAGAAGGCTTAGACAGTATAGTGGGAGAGCGCGGAGTCAAACTTTCAGGAGGACAAAAGCAACGGTTGTCGATAGCGCGAATGTTTTTAAAAAATCCGCCTATTTTGATCCTTGATGAAGCGACTTCTGCATTAGATACGGAAACAGAGCAAGTGATTCAAGATTCACTGGAGTCATTAGCTAAAGGACGAACAACTTTGATTATTGCACACCGACTGGCAACTATTAAAAATGCTACTCGCATTGTGGTAGTGAATGAAGAGGGCATTGCAGAACAAGGAGACCATGACGAATTGATGAGATTAAATGGCGCCTACAAGAAATTGTATGACGCTCAATTTTCTTCATAGATTGGTGTTTAGAAAATAAAAGATGCGAACTCCCATTGTGATTTAGGGAGTTCTTTTTGTATAATGGAAGTATCAATTTAAAATGAACAAAGGGCGGATAATATGGATGCTAGTCAACGAAGAGAATCAATCATTGCAACATTAAAAAAAGAGCATACTCCTTTTAGTGCTTCCAAGTTGGCTAAACAATTTGGTGTCAGCAGACAAGTGGTTGTAGGAGATGTGTCTTTATTACGTGCTGCGGGTGTGGACATTATTGCAACACCGAGAGGATATTTGCTCGACTCGGCAGCCAGGTCACAGAATCCCCATAAACAATTTATAGGGAAAATAGCCTGCCAACATACAGTGGACCAGACACAAGATGAATTGTATACAGTAGTGGACAATGGGGGAGAATTATTGGATGTGATCGTTGAGCATCCGATTTATGGCGAATTGGCTGGGAGATTAAATATCGCTTCACGGAAAGATGCAGACCGTTTTATGAGACGCATGTCGGAAACCGAAACAGGATTGCTTTCTGATCTAACGAATGGCATTCATTTGCATACCATCGCTTGTGAAGACCGAGAAACCTTTGAGAGCATCAAGCGCTTGTTACAAGAATTGAATATTGTATACCGCGGGTGATTTAGTATTGACATTTCAATCATAACTTATATAATTACCTTACAGGTGTCAAGACACATGTAAAAAAGTTGTATGAGGAGTATACACATGAAAACAAGAAAAAATATTTATCAATTGACATTATCTGCTATTTTAATTGCTATCGGGATTCTTATTCCCATGATCAGTCCTTTAAAACTGATTTTAGAACCAGCTTCATTCACATTAGCTAGTCACGTCCCGATTTTTATTGCGATGTTTATTTCACCTAGTGTAGCTGTTGCAGTGGCGCTTGGGACCACAGCAGGATTCTTTTTAGGAGGGTTTCCGATTGTGGTTACTTTAAGAGCCCTGACACATGTGATATTCGTGGCTATTGGATCGCAAATGCTGAAAAAAAGGCTCTCATTGATTCAGGAAAAGGGGCAATCTTTCTTATTTTCTTTCTTGATTGGAATCATCCATGCCGTAAGCGAAATCGCTGTCGTATCCTTGTTTTACTTTTCAGGGGGAATGACAGGCGGTTACTATGCTCAAGGGTTTATGACTTCAGTATTGCTGCTGGTAGGGGTAGGGACTGTCGTGCATAGTATGATCGACTTTTCCATTGCTCAAGTAATTTGGCTCGGATTGGAAAAAAGAACCAACGTTTCTAAAAAAATCTCTCACATTCAGTAGAATCAGTTAGGCTAAATAAACACAAATCAAAACAGTTGTCTCATAAGGACTACCCGAAGTGTTTTTTCTGTAGACACTTTGGTAGTTCAATTTGAGTTTTATCAGGTTTCATGCTACAATACATAATGTATTGTTGTGTATAATAATAGCTATGAAAAATTGAGTCGCACTTAATTATGGGTGCGACTCTTAGATACTTTTACTGTTTGTTTGACAAATAGATGTCTTGAATGGATCGAGGTGAATGATGTGGCAGTAAGAATTCCTGAAGAGACGATCAATGAGATTCGGCAAAAAACCAATATTACTGATGTGGTCAGTCAATACGTCCAATTAAAAAAGCAAGGAAAAAACTTATTTGGCTTTTGTCCATTTCATGAGGAACGAACACCTTCATTTTCAGTGACAGAAGAAAAGCAGATTTTCCATTGTTTTAGCTGTGGGCGAGGAGGAAATGTCTATTCTTTCTTAATGGAAGTAGATGGCTTATCTTTCCCGGAAGCAGTTGTCAAAACGGCTGAGTTGAGCAATATTCCTCTAGACGATGAATTGCTTCAACAACAAAGTCAGTATCATTCGGCTGGAGATTCAAAAAATGATCAACTCATTCAAATGCATGAAGAGAGTACAGAATTATTTCATCATATTTTATTAAATACTACAGCAGGTGAAGAAGCGTTAAACTATTTATTGGAACGTGGTCTAACCACTGAGACTATAGAAACCTTTAAGATCGGTTTTTTGCCAAAGGAACGAACGGTATTATTGCAGTATTTAAAAGGGAAAAATTATACAGATCAACAGTTGGAAGAATCCGGATTATTTATCACCCGTGAGAATGGCGACAAAATGGACCGTTTTTCCAATCGGATTTTATTTCCCGTTGAAAACCAGCAAGGGAAAGTGGTGGCTTTCTCAGGAAGGCTTTTTAAAGCTACGGAAAATCCTCATTTTACGGAACCTAAATATTTAAACAGTCCTGAAACAGCTTTATTCAACAAGCGCAGAGTATTGTTCAATTACAAGCGAGCCCGTTCTACGATTCGGAAAGAAAAAGAAGCGATTTTGTTTGAAGGTTTTATGGATGTTATTTCTGCTTATCAAGCAGGAGTCACCAATGCCATCGCTACAATGGGGACCAGTTTAACCAATGAACAGATCCATATGTTGGATCGGATCACGGATAAAATCATCATCGCTTATGATGGAGATAACGCTGGAATAGAAGCTACTAAACGAGCGGCAGTTCTCTTGAGTGAAGAAACTCATTTTGATTTGGAAATCATTAGTTTTCCAGAGGGATTGGATCCGGATGATTACATCAAGCAAAAAAGTTCTGAAGCCTTTGTGGAATTTATACGTCATGGGCGAGACACGTTGTTCAATTTTAAAATGCGGTATTATCGTCGTTCTCTTAATTTGAATAATGAGACCGAACGTTTAGGGTATATAGACAAGTTGTTAAAGGAACTATTGACGATTCCTTCAGCTATTGAGCGAGAAGTCTATTTAAAACAATTAGCTGAAGAATTCGATATCACTCTGGAGACACTTAAAGAACAGTTTCAACAAACTTTCTACACTTATCAAAGCAAAAAATCGCAGCACGCCCAATCGGAGCAACAGGACCCACCGCCAAGAAGGCAGCCTAATATCCCTTCGCAAGTCCAAAAGCAGAGACGCATTATTGGGCCTGTGGAGCGCGCAGAACGATTATTGTTGAACCGGCTCCTTCATTTTGAAGCTGCCTGGGTCCAATTAAAAAGCGCAGCTGAGGACTTTCATTTCGTGCACGATGAGTATCAAATGTTATATGTGTTGTATGAAAGTTTTAAGGAACACACAGAAAACCAGGGAACTGTAGAAGCTTTTATGGACTTCGTCAAAGAACCTGAATTAAAAAATCAGTTAGTAGAACTGGAATTAATGTCTGTCAGTGATGAAATGAGTAATCAGGAAATCATTGATTGTGTAGACGTTATTACACGAAAATCTGAATTACACGATCAATTGAAAGAAAAACAGCAACAAATAAAAGAAGCTTCCCGACAAGGAAATCAAGACCAAATGCGCATATTGATGAAGGAAGTGGTCGATTTGTCTCGATTGTTGAAGAGCAAGTAGGTTGATTGAGTAAGGTTAGAGGATTTAAACCATTCAGTTGGAAAAGGGGAGGCATTTTTTGATGGCAGATAAACAAACTACAAGCAAACAAACGTATGAACAAGCTGTAAAAGCCTTGATCAAAGAGTACAAGATAAAAGGTACGATCAAATACGACGAATTATCCGATAAAATTGCAACACCTTATACGTTGGAAGCAAAAGACATGGATAAATTGATTCAACGTATTGAAGATGCAGGAATCGGTGTTGTCGGAGAAGACGGAAATCCTACTGAACGTCAATTGATCAAAGAGGAAGAAGAAGAAAAACCAGAAGATTTAACTGCTCCTCCCGGTGTGAAAATCAATGATCCTGTACGTATGTATTTGAAAGAAATCGGACGTGTGGATCTATTATCGGCTGATGAAGAAGTATCCTTGGCTAAGCGTATTGAAGAAGGAGACCCAGAGGCTAAACAAAGTTTGGCTGAAGCCAACTTGCGTTTGGTAGTTAGTATTGCAAAACGTTATGTAGGTCGTGGAATGCAATTCTTGGACTTGATTCAAGAAGGTAACATGGGCTTGATGAAAGCTGTTGAGAAGTTCGACTATACTAAAGGGTTTAAATTCTCTACGTATGCAACTTGGTGGATCAGACAAGCGATTACTCGCGCGATTGCTGACCAAGCCAGAACGATCCGTATCCCGGTTCATATGGTTGAAACCATCAACAAATTAGTTCGTATCCAACGACAATTATTGCAAGACTTAGGAAGAGATCCTACACCCGAAGAGATCGGTGCTGAAATGGACTTGCCGACTGAAAAAGTACGTGAAATCTTGAAAATTTCTCAAGAGCCTGTTTCGCTTGAAACACCAATTGGAGAAGAAGACGATTCTCACTTAGGCGATTTCATTGAAGACCACGATGCTACAAGTCCAGAAGACAATGCTTCTTATGAGTTATTGAAAGAACAATTGGAAGACGTATTAGATACTTTAACGGACCGTGAAGAAAATGTCTTGCGTCTGCGTTTTGGTTTAGATGATGGACGTACAAGAACATTGGAAGAAGTTGGTAAAGTATTTGGTGTGACCCGTGAACGGATCCGTCAAATCGAAGCGAAAGCTCTACGCAAACTTCGCCACCCAAGCAGATCGAAACAATTGAAAGATTTCTTGGAATAAAAGAATTAAACTTACAGACACTTGCCATTTGGGGAGTGTCTTTTTTTACGTTGTTGGTAGAGAAATTCCTTCCGGAATCGGGGTTGCTTGGTGAGAGTCATGGGAGCGCTTGGAGCCGCGGTCTCCAAGCTTGCAAGCTTTGTCATGGCTGTTGCTGCTTCAGCAGCTTTACAGACATGATACACTTGGGCGTATGCCCACAGCGCTTTCACATTGCATCCTAGACATGGCTACCAGCAACCCCGCTTCCTTCAGGAATTTCTAAGGATGAGTCTCTATGGGATTCTGTTTTCAAAGAAGTGTCATTATACTATCAGTCATGAATAAGTTATACTGTTTATGAACGTATGCGTCTTACCAAAGGGGCTGTTATGTTCAGTTCAAGGTATCAACTATAACACCTCGCGTTGGTTTAATAAGAAAATGAACAAGTCCTCCTGAATAAGAGATAAACAAAGCAAATTAGAAAAGCTTTCTTTCTCAAAATACGGGGAATGAAAATGAATAAGAATAGTGAAACCATCAAAAAACGTTTGTCCGAAAATGTAGAATTTAAACAAGTTTTTTGAAGAAGAACAGATAAAACTAGATTTAGCAGATCTTATGTTTGAGTTGAGAACGCAAACGGGTTTAAATCAGACAAACTTTGCAAAGAAGGTAAAAAATCACGTTCTACGATTGCTAGAATTGAAAGTGCTAGAGTGGAAACGTCATTTTCTACTATTGAAGATATAGCTCGTTCTTTGGATAAGAAAGTTGAAGTTAAAATTGTCGATAAAGGTAATGCATAAAATTTCAAAAGTAAACTAGTAGACATTTTTGCTCTTAAATGTTATTAAAATCATGAAGAATAAGAGTTCTTGATTTCACTATTAACATAATAAAAAACTCCTAGACTACTATTTTTGGTATTCTAGGAGTTTTGCTATATATAGTTATGTGAATGAGCTAAAATAATAGGAGAAAAGTTCAATGTTCTTGGAACAAAAAAAATATATATAAAGAAATGAGGAGACTTAATGAAAATAGTAGTACTTGCAGGGGGTATAAGCGAAGAAAGAAATGTCTCACTGTCTTCTGGCAGCCAAATAGCGAATGCTTTAATGAAAAAAGAGCATGAAGTATTGTTGATAGACCTAGCTCAAGATAATGAGGAAACTAGTGACTTTGATAGTGCTTATTCTTTAAATCATCAGGATGAATATTTATTTCAGGTATCTGAAGAAACGCCTAGTGTTTTTATGAAAAATACTCAAAAAGATACAGTGGGGAAAAATGTTCTCAACATCTGCAAAACAGCTGATATAGTTTTTATAGCTCTTCATGGTGGGATTGGTGAGAACGGTCAAATTCAAGCCTTATTTGATATTCATGGTATACGATATACTGGATCAGGATACAAGAGTAGTCTTCTCGCGATGGATAAAGTCATCTCGAAAGAACTGATGGCTTTTCATCATATTCCAACACCAAAATGGACAGTTATAAAAAAAATAAAGGATGCGAGCACGGTGACATTACCAGCAGTTGTGAAGCCAAACGATAGTGGATCGAGTATTGGAGTAGAGATTGTGTCTGATAAAAAAGAATTAAGCACGGCATTAAAATCAGCTTTTAACTATTCTCAAACTGTATTAGTAGAAGAAAGAATTATTGGTCGGGAGTTTTCGGTGGGAATCGTAGGGGAAAAAGCGTTGCCCGTTATAGAAGTGATACCTAAAGCTGGATTTTATGATTACAAAAATAAGTACCAAGCCGGTTTTACAGAAGAAATTACGCCAGCACATTTAAATGAAGAATCAACAAAAACGATGCAAAAATTAGCTCTTCAAGTTCATCATCTTTTAGGACTAACGATCTATTCGAGAATTGATTTTATGATGGATGATAATGAAAATATCTATTTCATAGAAGCTAATTCACTTCCAGGCATGACACCTACCAGCTTGATTCCTCAAGAAGCTGCAGCTGCGGGCATCAGCTATATAGATTTATGTGAAATGATTGTAGAAAATTCTTTAGCGAAATAGTTCTGTGTTTTTTGAAAGAAAATGAATGAAATAAATTACTTATAGCATTCCCTTAGTGAGTTTGTATCTCAGTAAGGGAATGTTATTTTTTTAGAAATAATAACATGAATTATACAAAGTGCTCTATTTTATATGATACAATGATTAAAATAAGATGAATTTTGAATGATATAGAGATGCGGTATATGTCAGACTTAAATCGCAATTGCAGAAAGGAATTAAACATGTTTACAAAAGAAGAAATCTATAAAGACATCCAAAAAATTATGAAGGAAGATTATGCGGGGTACATAGACAGCCAACATCTAAATCAACCTGACCGATACACCATAACTAATGATATGAGTGATCAAGAATTTGAAGAAACCATTGAAGATTATTTATTGGATTTTAATGATGGTCATTTATGGTTTGGGGCTAGAAATACAGAAATGCCTTATATCGGTTTTTCTGTAAGACGCTATAAGGATGCTTTGTACGTGACAAGTTCACCTGAAGAAAAGCGTCTTATGGAGAGGGATAAAATAACGCTGATTGATGGAATTAGTATCCCAGAACTAGCCATTACTTATGCAAAACGTTTAGAGGACAATGTACCTGAACGACAAAGATGGAATGCTGTTCTGACCAAAGCTACAACGATACAAGTTGAAAGAAATCATACATCATTTGTTGTAACTCTTGCTAGTTATGATAGACCACCTAGAGTACCTGAATATTCTTTTAAACAAGTAGAACCAAATACTGCCTACATAAAACTCACGGATTTTGCACAAGAAGCTCCAATCCAAAAAATTATTCAAGACAATAAGGCAGCTTTGAAGACGAGCGAAAACTTGGTAATTGATGTCCGTGTGAATCATGGTGGAAATGACTTTTTTTATTTTTCTTTATTGGCTTATATGTTTGATAAAAAAGTAACCTTTACAGACTTGTTTGCAGAGGATGAAAACATGCTGACGAATTATACAGAACGAAATTATCAGCTATGGGTTCCAGAGCTAAAAGCCTATTTAATGCAAGAATTGGATGATGATACAAGAGATAGGGCAGAAGATGAAATAGAATTGTTTGAACAAAACAGACATAAAGGGTTAGTGGATGTTCTTGAAGATTCTGATGTCATAATTGAAGGGCGTTCGACTCCAGCAAACGTGTATGTCTTATCCGATTATTCTTGTGCCAGTTCAGGAGATACTTTTGTATCAAATGCTAAGAAATCTCCAAAGGTTACTGTTGTAGGGCGAGCGACTATGGGAATCATAGACTATATGAATGTGGTCACTGTAGATTACGGGGACTTTGAATTTGTTTATAGTATCTCCAAAATGAATCAAAAATATGCCACAAATGGGAGAGGAATTGCACCTGATATTTACATTCCATGGACACCGGAACATTTGACAGAAGATAAAGACTTGGCTTATGTACTTGAGTTGATTAAGAACAAAAATAAGGAAGTAGATGAAAATTGATGATTGATAATTTAGTGATTCGGCCAATTGAACAAAAAGATTTACCTCGCCTTTGGGAGCTGAGTTTTAAAGAAGAAGCGCCTGAATGGAAGAAATGGGACGCGCCTTATTACCCTCACCGTGCGATGGAATACGAAGAATTCTTACCGATGGGTGAAAAGTGGATGGGCCAAGATGATATGTGGGTTGTAGTACTGGAAGGAAACTTGATAGGAATCGTGACTTACTATTGGGAACACAAACCTTCTCTTTGGTTGGAAATGGGGATCATATTGTATTCTGGCAATCAGTGGGAAAAAGGCATCGGCACAGAAGTGATGCGTCGTTGGATAGATCGTTTGTTTGCGACCATGCCGCTAGTACGTGTCGGATACACTACTTGGTCTGGCAATAAACGCATGATTCGAGTAGGTGAAAAATTAGGCATGCAAATGGAAGCCCGTATCCGTAAAGTCCGTTATTACGATGGAAAATATTACGACTCCATTCGCATGGGCATGTTAAGAGAAGAGTGGGAAGAGTTGCTCGATACAAAATAATGGTGCCGGAAACAGCTGTGAGGAGGATTTTATGATTTTACATACAGATGTAAAGGGAAAAGGAGAACCCTTAGTGCTTTTCCATTCATTTGGCAATACTGGTTCTTCCATGTACGAAGAGGTGACACAGTTTTTTGTCGATAAAAACTATCAAGTCATACGCCCAGATTTAAGAGGTCATGGGGGATCAGAAGGAGAAATACAGCATTACTTTAGTTATGCTGCAGACGATGTGAAAGATACTCTAGATTCTTTTGGCATTGAAAAATGTCACATTGCAGGTGTTTCTTATGGTGGGATTGAAGTACTGTTGTTTGCGCAAAAGTATCCTGAATACGTGAAGTCACTAACGGTATCAGGTGTTTTTCCAATCAAACCAGAAGATTGGGACGAAAGTGAACAAGAAGAAGCTGACGGGCTAAAAAGTATCCGAGCCAATAAAGAAGTTGCTTTCGTATTAGATGAGATGCATGGCACTGGCGATTGGAGAAGACTATTTCAATCCGTGATTGATAATGAAGAGGCTTATCCATTTGATCAAATAAGAGATGTTTCAATTATAAGCGTCCCAATGTTGTGCATTTCTGGTGGTTCTTCTGAAAAAGAAATAGCTAACGCTCTAAATTTCAAGGAACTCAATCCTGAAATTCACATGTCGATCATTCCTTTTGCGGGGCATTTAGTTTCCGAAGACCAACCATTGATCTATTCACAGACACTTCATTGTTTTATTTGTGAAGTAGAGCGATTAGTGTCTCAAAACCATATTTACTAGGAGCTGCTGTACTGATGGATATCAAAATCAGAGTTAAAGACGATTCAACTATAACGGACGAAGAGTTACAAGATATTGAGATGTTGTTTAACAATGAATATACCGATAAGGACGACATTTGGGAAAGAGAGTCCCCATATGGTTTCTCTCCAGCGGATATGCGGGTTATGGCTTATGAGAATGGCAAACTTGTTGGGCATATTGGTGCAGAAAAAAGATGGGTATCTGTTGGAGAGGGCATAGTAAAAATTGCTGTTATCGGAGGGGTACTAGTGGATAAAGAGTATCGTAGTTTTGGCATAGCTACGCAACTAATGCATCGGTTAATAGAGGTTATGCAAAAGAGTGAGTATGCTCATTTTGGATACTTAGGTTGTAGAGAAGAAGTTGTCCAGTTTTATAGATCATGCGGATTTGAACGGATTCAACGGACGGAAACGGTTAAGAAGAACTTTTCCAATGATTACGTGACAAGAAGTGGCTTTCTAATTCTTATCTGCTCGATTACAAAAGATGCAAGTACATTTCCAGCAGGGAATATTCATTTGCATGGTACGGCATGGTAAGAATACAGATAAACGTTAGGGTGCAAAAAAGATGAATTACTTAAGTTTAATAAACCAAATATTCTGAGAACGTAAGCCTTAAGGGAACTAAAGGGTTGAAATTCTCTGTGAGGAGGAATTTTTGTGAGTGTTAAAAGAGCTTCATATTCTCTACTGGTTACAATATTACTGTTTGTAGGCATATTCGCTGTTTATCTAGAGAGTCCTTTTAATTCAGGAATTTATTTTATGGGAATAGGAGTCTTGTGTTTATTGATATTTTGTTCAATATCTCTAATCTTATTTGCAAAGAAAAATATCTTCATCAAATTAAACACCATTAGATTAGTAAGCTTATTGATTTTGACAGGTTACATATTCACTATTTTAATACTGGTATATATTTTTTGGATTTGGGCTGTTTTTATTGTGCCTTGGAGTTAGGAGGGAAATTAATTGTCAAAAAATATATTGTTAAAAGATGTCACTTTTCAGCACGACAAAATGACAGAGCCCATTTTTGATGGAATGAATGTCAGTATCAATGAGGAGTGGAAGTTAGGGCTTCTCGGGAAAAATGGAAGCGGAAAAACAACTCTGCTGGACCTTTTACTAGGAAATTTGGATTACCGAGGAATTATTGAAACACCTTTGGAATTTACTTACTTCCCAAATTACCCAGAAAATGCAGGAAGTGAATTCACGATTGATCTACTGTTGAGCAGGAATCCAGCTGTGGAGCAGTGGGAAATAGAAAAAGAGCTTCATGCTTTAGAGTTGCCTTATGACCTGTTGTATCAACCATTTGCTACTTTAAGTGGTGGAGAACAGGCGAAAATGATGTTGCTAGAATTGTTTTTAGATGAACATAAATTTCCTTTGATTGATGAGCCGACCAATAATTTAGATTTGCATGGGCGAAATCTAGTTGCTCAATACTTAAATAAACAGAAAGGGTATATCGTCGTGAGTCATGATGAAGCCTTTTTGAATCAATTTGTAGACCATGTCCTGTCTATCAATAAACAAACGATCGAGTTGATTGCCGGAGATGTAGAAACATGGCGAACAGAGTTAACAAACGCAAATAATTTAGCTTTGGAAAGAAATGGCCAGCTGAAAAAAGAAATCACTCGCTTAAAAGACACTTCTAAACGGATGGCTGATTGGGGTAGCCAGAAAGAAAATGCGTCTAAAGATGCTTCTTCACGTAGATTAGCTGCTAAGCAAATGAAAAAATCAAAAGCGGTCCAAAAACGACGAGACAATAAAATAGACGAAAAATCTCAACTCATAGACAATGTTCAGAATATCAGGGAACTGGAAATGCATGTCTTGGTTCCTAAAAAGAGATTGATTACCATGAAAGATTTCTCAATTCTTCGGAATGGTGAACCTTTATTCCAGCCGATTAGTTTTGAACTTCTTCCAGGAGACCGATTATTCATAAAAGGGAACAATGGTGTTGGAAAATCGACGTTATTAGACTTTATATTGAACCCTTCAGATATGGCAACCGTTGGGACATATAAGATTCAGTTGCCTCCAAAAGTCTCTATTTTAGAACAGCGACTGTTAAGAAAAGAGGATTACTTTGGCTTTTTTGATGCATTAGACGGGACTCAACAAGAAGTATTGTGGAGAATTTTAAGTGAATTGGGATTGTCGAAATCCAAATTTAACGATTCTTCCAGTAAAGAGTGGAGCGAAGGTGAACTAAAGAAAATTAATATCGCTAAAAGTTTATTGATCCCTTCAGAAGTGTACGTCTGGGATGAAGGGACTAATTATTTAGATATAGATATTGTTTCTCAGTTGATTGATGCTATTCAGTTAAATGAGCCGACTATGTTGGCTGTAGACCATAATGAAAAGTTTGTTGAAGAAGCTGCTACAAAAGTACTCATTTTAGAAAAATGAATGGTTAATCAGAAAATAAAGTGATGATAAGGATGGGTTAGAAGAAACGTCAAGTATCCATTATTTTAGAGGAGAATAGTTTATGTTTATTCCGTATGAACCAAAATTTGGTGAAGAGATAGATAACTTATTAAAACAGGCTCCTTATTATTTGATTTGGGGAGAAAAAGCTTCCTTTACATTGCTAGCTCTAGAAGAAGATAGGATTGTGGGGGTGGGCAGTCTATGGAACAATTCAATTCATCCATATAGGGATTACATAAGTATTTATATCCATCCAGATTATCGAAAAAAAGGAATCGGGAAAGAACTTTTTGACCAGTTATTTCTTGCTTCAAATACTAAAAAGTTGCAAATAACCATTCAATCTACCGACCAACAAGCTTTAGATTTTTTAAATAAGTGTGGCTTTAAATTAGCTCGTAAGTGCTATACACCAGTACTAAAAGAGGCTAAACCTACTCATTCAGAAAATAATATGTTTATTCATGGAGAAATCGCCTCGTTTGGCATGGCATCTGAAGATAATCAAAAGGATACCTTAGAAATGCAGTTGAAAAACTATATCGATTTCCACCAAATGATTAATCCTTTGAGTGAAGAAATGACAATGACCAAGTGGAAAGAAATCATATTGGAAGACTTAAGTTTCACTCATTCTAAATTATTGATAGTAGATGGAGAAGTAATGGCTTATATCTTTTTCTACAACACAGAAAATAGTAATGAAATAGAAGTGGGGTACATTGGTGGGAAAGACATCCAGCAGATTGAAAGCTATCTGCCTTTTTACAAATGGACAATAGAGCAGATGATTGCTCAATACGAGATAATGAGCATTGAAGCTGATGATGTGGATCCCTATGCTTTTGCTGCATTGAATAATTTTCAGTATGATGCTAGTTTGTCATTGGATGCTTATATTTTGTAACTAAGCGGTGGTGTGACAATGATGAAGTAACGATTCATTATCCTACCACATATAACAGACTAACAGAACAACACGTTTTTAATATAGTTTCTATTAAAAATAAAGGATACATAAATAATTAAATTTAGAAAAGGAATGAGCTATTTGGACCGATCAGAAAAAGCTGTTTTTACGAATATGTGTATGATTCAGAATGATAAAGGACAAATATTGGTTCAAGATAGAAAAAGCTTGGATTGGCCTGGTTTGACTTTTCCTGGAGGACATGTTGAAAAAAATGAATCTTTTCACGATTCTGTTATCAGAGAAGTACAAGAAGAAACTGGTCTCATTATAAAAAATCCTATAATATGCGGTATTAAGCAGTTTCAAACGTATTCAGATGAAAGATATGTCGTACTATTCTATAGAACAGATACTTTTATAGGTGAACTAACCAGTTCAGATGAAGGGGAAGTTTTTTGGATAGATGAAAATGAATTGTTGAGTTCTCAAACAGCTACAGATTTTTTTGAAATGTATGAAATTTTTATAAATCCAAATCTATCAGAATTTTATTACGAATTCTATAACAACAATTGGGAAAAGAAGCTTTTATAATTTTTCACAAAAAATATAAATTAGAAAACTCAGTATATCAAGGAAATATAGCACTTAAATAAGAATATGAGGAATGAAATGAAAATAAGAACAGCCGTGATTGAAGACGCTAAGTAAATTGCGGTTGTATAGGTGGATGCTTGGAAAATGACCTATAAAAATTTGATTCTTGATGAGTTTTTAAATTAGATTACGTATATGAGCAGAATACAGATATGGAGAAATATCCTATCTACTGAAATTGTGTAGATTGCTGAAACTAATGATGAACAAAGTATTGGTTATTCAAATGGGGGAATTGAAAGAACAGGCAAATACCCATGATACCTCGTAGAATTATTCGGAATATTATACATTTTATAAGCATATTAGGAAAAAATGATTAGGACGAGAATTGTTTAAATCTGGCTTCATGGATCTATTAGAAAATGATATTCACTCTATGACGGTTGTAGTATTTGAAGGAAAGCATTCTCAATTATTCTATAAGGCGCTTGGAGAAGTCAATATAGATAAAGATGAGTTAGAAATATTTGAGGAAAATTTAAGGTAGTTCTTTATGGATGAAAAGAGACAAGAATATTAATATAAGCTTTGATGAGCTGCCGATTATGAAATGATCCCTACATTAGACTGGAGGTAAGCAATTTGAACAGAGTAAAATTATTATTACCAAGTATAGGGTATAAAGATGAAATTATGAACTATCGGAAAGAATTTATTGAGAATCAGGACAATCTTGATGGAACAAGCTATTTAATCAATCATGCAAACTTTGAAGAATGGCTTAGTTCGGTCAATAATATTTTTCAAAAAGACACTGTAAGGAAAGGTTCAGTATCTGCGACTACATTTATAGCCGTTTCTCAAGAAGGCAGTCTCATCGGTATGATGAGTATTAGACATCAGTTAAATGACTATTTATTTCATTTTGGTGGTCATATTGGTTATAGTGTTAGAAAATCAGAAAGACAAAAAGGTTTTGCTACTGAAATGTTAGCATTGGCTTTAATTGAATGTAAAAAGCTGAAAATCAATAGAGTACTGATCACATGTGACAAAGACAATCTAGCCTCAGCAAAGACTATTCTGAATAATGGCGGAATTTTAGAAAATGAATTACTTGAAGGAAAGAAAATCAAACAAAGGTATTGGATAAATTTGGACAATGATTAACTAGTTCTACCCCATACATATTTTAATATTCGGAGTGCCAAATTAATTCTGATAAAGTTCTATGACGTAAAAAAATATAAGGAGCAAAGTCCATTTATGAATAAGGCAATATTTTGGGACCTATTAGGTACTTTAGGCGGAAATAGTCATTCTTTACTAAATATTGACTTCAAGTTCTTTGATCAAGCTATACCCGCATTACAAAAAGCTGCTCAAAAAGATTTTTTAAATATCATCATTACGAATCAAAGTCATATTTCTCATGGACGAATGACGCTTGAAGAATATAATGGTTCCTTAAAGAAGCTAGTAAACGAATTAGAAGATCACAACATTAAGATAACTGAAGTGTATACCTGTCCACATGCCAAAATAGACAACTGCAACTGCAAGAAACCTCAGCCTTTATTTGTAAATGAAGCTGTTAAAAAACATGATTTAGACCGATGAGAATGCTATATAGTTGGAGATTCTGGTAAAAATGATATGATGCTGGCAAAAAATGCCGATATGAAAAGTGTATTAGTCTTGACTGGTGTGGGAATCGAAAGCTTGAGCAAAAAGAGACACTTATGGAGCAAAGCGAAACCGACTCATATTGCAGAGGATTGTTTAGATGCTGTAGATAAAATAGTTTCCTATTCATAGTAACCTTATGAAAAAGGAAGGAACATTATAGTCAAACAATCGATAAAAAATTTAAATGAAAGGAAGAGATAGATGAATAACTTGAAGTACCGACCAACAAATTATGTAAAGGGAAAATGGCTTATTTTTATCTTTTCTATTCTTTTATTTTTAACGGCTTGTCAACAGAAAGAAGCTTCCTCCCAAATGGAAGTAGCCGAAGAAGTGCCAGAAAAAAGCCAAGTTATTGAAAATGAATATGCATTTAGCAAACTGTTTGGATACATACGCTTTTTTCATCCAAGTGATGAGGCAAGCGAACTAAATTGGAATAATTTTGCTGTTTATGGAGCAGATAAAGTCCTTGGAGCAAGAAATAATGAAGAATTGAGAGAAATACTAGAACTATTATATTTGCCAATCGCTCCAACCATCGCTTTTTATGATCCTTCTTTAGAAGATTTTCCGTCAATTGATTCTCCGGATGGTGAACGTATTGCATGGCAACATAAAGGGTTAGGATTGGATGACTTGGTACCATCTATTTATAGCAGTGAACGAGTGCAGGCGAAAGTAGAGAATGGCGAACAAATATTAGGAGATAATGCATTATTTGAGGAGTATCCAGAAGAAAATGATGTAATAAATGTTCAGTTAACAAATGAGCTGGCTGTTGTCGTTCCCTTGACTCTTGGAATTGAAAAAATAGATGGAGAAACGATGAATAACATTGCGCTTGAAGAAATGCAAACGATTGGCTCTACCGAAGAAAGCCGTAAAGCTTTTTCTCGTTTGGAAAGTGAGTCGTCTCTTGTCTCAGAAAGTCCAGAGGATAAGCATGTCCAATTCGCTGCAACAACTATCGTATGGAATAACTTCCAACATTTTTATCCGAACTTCCATGTCGTTGATACAAACTGGGAAGAACTGCTTATACCAACACTCGATAAAATTTATGAAGCTGATTCGGAAGAAAGGTATCTGAATGTATTAATGAGTTTGCTGGAAAAAACGGGAGATGGTCATGCCAACATTAGTGATACTCGTTTTCCACATACTAATTCATTTGTTTTAGAACCGGGAGAATTATGGCCATTCCAAGCAGACGTGGTAGATGGTGAAGTAATTGTGACTGCAACGGATGCTGAGTCACAACTTGAAGAAGGAGATCAGTTACTTACCATTGGAAGTATAGATGTAAAAAATTGGATTGAAGAGATTCAAGATACCATTCCAGGGTCATCCCAATTAAAAGAATATCGAGCTCTGCAATACATTCGTGAGTTACCTGGAGAAAAAATGACGATTGAACGAGACGGAACCGATCACACCTATACAGATGTTGAAAAGCTTAGAACATCATTAGATGAATTTTATCGCGAAGAACCCATAAAAGAACTGGAAGAAAACATTTGGTATGTAAATCTTAACCAACCAGTTTTAGATGCCTTAAAAGAGAACTTAACAACATTGCAAGCTGCAAAAGGGATTATTTTTGATTTACGCGGCTATCCGTATTCATTTGCTGAAATGCAAGAAGTAGTACAGTTATTAGCGGATGAGCCATTAGCTGGACCAATATTTCGAATACATGCAGCGATTTATCCAGATAGAGAATCTCCAATTTTAATTGAAGAACAACCTGTATTTGAAGCGAGCGAAAAAAACTTGGATAGCGAAATTGTTTTCTTAGGTTATTCTGGGTCAATGAGCATGCCGGAATATTTCTTGAAATACGTCAAAAATAATCAATTAGGAACTATCGTAGGTGAGCCAACAGCTGGTTCGGACGGTAATATGTATACGTACTCTATTCCCGGAAGATTATTCGGTGGAATTACGATGGTCGAAGTCCTCAATTTAGACGAGTCACAAACCCACTTAGTTGGAGTAGAGCCTGATATTTATGTTAACAGAACCAGAGAAGGCATTAAAAATGGAGAAGATGAATACATCAGTGAAGCACTTAAGTACATTCGTTCAAAAGAGTAATTGAAAAGGATTTTTTATGCTAGTTTATCGTTGTATATTTATGTTTATAAATCTGGATAACTGCTAAATTTCTAAAAAAGTATAATGAATAAATAAACTTTTAGTTAAGGAAGGTTTGAGATTATGGACTGGTAAAAAGGAGTGAATTGTAATGAGCGATAGAGATCAGCAGAATAAACAGAATAATAACAGCACTATTAATAGCTCCCTGTATGCAAGGGTAAATACAGGACAGAATGCTGGTAATAAATTTGAAGGCATGCAAATGCTGCATACTGGCGGCAGCATGAATAACCCTGATGAGAGAGTAGACGAACACCAGCCACTTCTTAAAACATTTCTTTTTTACGTACTTACAGGAATCTTCACTGTTTTATATATATTGCTAGGATTGTGGATTTTCCAAGATTATTTTTATCATGAAGGGTTAAATGAAATCCTACCTTCACTAGCGTTACTCCTTATCTCACTAATTTTAGGAAGTTTAAGTTCAAAAGGTATTCTAAAGATATTTAGCAAAGCTAAATAGTTAAGAGACGCCTTTGATAAAAAAGTGGTTGAACTTGTTTATGAATAGAAGAATTATCAGTGATATAACAGAATAGTTTAATCACTCTTAGCTGACTAAAGGAGAGAAGTTAATGAGAAACCGAAGTTCTGTTGTCATCATTCAAAAAGAAAAAATACTTCTTATTAAAAGAGTCAGAGAGGGAAGGGTATACTATGTTTTCCCTGGCGGTGAAATCAAAATAGGAGAAAAACCTGAAGCAGCAGCAAAAAGAGAAGCTTTTGAGGAATTGGGTGTGGAAGTGAAAATACTGGAATGTATGACTAAAATAAATTTTAATGGGACACAGTTCTATTACTTAGCGGGCATAATTTCAGGAGAAATTGGTACCGGAAATGGTGAGGAATATACAAGTGTATATAGAGAAACATATATGCCAATGTATGTAGAGATAAGCGATCTAGAAACGATGGATGTTATTCCCAAAGAACTCATGAAAGATATTCTGTTACTTACTTAATTTATTGAAAAAGATTTATGTTGATTGTTATACTATTACAAAAGAGGAGTGGAGAAAAATATGTCAGTTACTATCAAACGTAAGACGGGTTCCATAGGTATGGGAGCAAAATTCTCAGTGAAAGTGAATGGAGAAAAAGTCACAAAAATTAGCTATAAAGAAACTATAGAACTGGATATCAAAGGTGATAACTCATTATTGAGAGTATCACAGTTTGGGGCGCACAGTAATCAACTTGAAGTGAAAGATGGAAATGTAGTAGAAGTTACAACAACAAAAGTAGCTTATATTGTGTGTTTGGTACCTTTTCTTTTTATTATTGCTAGCAGCGTGATGGAAAACTTCTATTATACAACCAGCACTGTTGCAATAGTGATATTATTGATATTGTTCGTTTTATTTACATCTAATAGTTATCGGTTAAAAATTGTTGATCATAAAGCTATTAATCAACCTTTATAGAAACGAGGTTTGATATAGGATCAAAGAAGTTAAAAAACTGATTTTCAGTTAAAGTATTCCACGAAATAAAAGCGTTTTTTTTATATTGCGCTCATAACTTAATTAGGGGGACTAAAGTATGGAACAAATGCCATTTGAATCACCAACAGATCACTATGATGAACGAATTGCAACGATAGACGAGCAGATTTGTCAATTAATCAATCAACGGAAAGAACTATCAAATGATAATCCTGGCTTTCCGACTAAACGATACATTGCAGACTGGTCAAAAAAATACCATTTTTATGAAGGTTTTCTAACCAGCATTTTTTCAAATTTATTTTATGAAGAAGTGCATAAACCTGTTATAAAACCAATAGGGTTTCGTAAAAATATTCCGATTTTAAAGTCAGTTGAAAGAGAAGATGAATTTTATTCAGTAACATTCCTACGTCAGTATGAGAATGCCAGTACCGTTCATTTGACTATTGATAGCAACGCTACTGAAGATATTTCTGAATGGCAACTTCGAGAAATGAGCCATTTTGAACTCTCGATTAAAGGATCAGACGTCCAATATGATTGTCGAAACGAAGGTGGCGGAGGTTCTATGGGTAGTGAGACCTTTATGTTCGTTGTATCTCCTGCCTTACCTGACGATAAATCTAAGTACAAATTAGTCTTTAAAGAATATAAAGCACCATTTCAAAAGGAAACTGGTTTTGAATTTGTTGTATAGAAAAAATTAATGAATAAAAAACAGATAAAAGTCGATTGAAGAGTCGGCTTTTATCTGTTTGATTAATTCGTTTCAGATATAGATTAAGCACAAAATAATACTGATAAAACGGATAGAATAGAACAATCTTAAATCGTAATAAGTGCCATTGCTTCAAAATCTATTGGCAAATAAACATAAATATAAAACTATTCCTAATAATAAAATAAGTGAGCAGACTTCTTTCTTTTTACGGTTCAATTTTAGTCATCTTCCGTTCACAGAAGATAGGATTAAAAAATCAAAATCTATTGAGGATTTTAATCAAGAATTATATCCAAATATAAGTGTGATAAAGATAATATATACTAAAACTAATGTAATTACGATTCCTGTAATTAAACTGACTACCGCAGAAAGTCTGCTTTGTTTTCGTATTTTGACTCCACTAACTATGAGAAGTAATCCACCCAATAAAAATATAGATTCTACTAACAATATGGGCCATTTAAATTCTATCATTGTTTGTATAAATTGCATTGTGTACCTCCTTCATTATTAACATAGTACCAAATATTTCGGTTAATACAGTACAACAGCGTGCTAGGAAAGACTGAATGTAGTTTAATAAAATAGTAGAAAAATATAGTCTATTCAATTTCCGCATAAATAATCGTTATTTCTCCATCAAGTGAAACTTTGCTTGTTCCTCTATATTTATCCTCTGTGTTTTCCCATTGAATATAATAACCATCGCTTTCCTTTT
Source organism: Desemzia sp. FAM 23990 (assembly GCF_045528485.1). Classification (NCBI taxonomy): domain Bacteria; kingdom Bacillati; phylum Bacillota; class Bacilli; order Lactobacillales; family Carnobacteriaceae; genus Desemzia; species Desemzia sp. FAM 23990. Next base: position 3,108 of record NZ_JBGQQW010000032.1, on the reverse strand, counting down.
CTGTTGAAATGATCTTAGCTGCTCCTAAGTCATTACTGTATTCTTCAACGATCAGCTCTTCAGCTTCAGTTTTAGAGATAGATGAGCAACCAGCTAATAGAAAAAGAAACACAATGCAAAATAGTAAAGTATACTTTTTCATAAAATGACCTCCTTAGTTAAATTTTTCTTGTCAATAGAGTTTAAATATCTACATCAATTCCAATCGAAGAGTTATTGTAATCATCAATCATCGTTTCAATCGTCAAGGTGCCTGATTGAATAGACTCGTTTACCAATAAATCAAAAGAGTCTTCTGTAAGCCTATAAACAAGTATGTTTTCTTTATTTATTTTCATAAGGACTTTCCTATTTGTAAATTCTGTATCCCGTTGCATTTCAATAGATTTCTTCAATGAAGAAATGTAAAAGTCATCTCTGTTTTCAGAAATCTGATTTTCTAAGGCTGTTTCAAGCTCTTCAATGTTTTCTTCCATTACAGAATCACGATAGTCTTCAGTGTAAGTAAGGTCATACACTGTATGACCGCCCTCGTTACTGAATTCTATTGATTCGATATTTTCTGCCAAAATGTCCATTTCAATTAAGTCTTCTAAATATAAAGGGGGCAGATTACTTTCTTCCGCTATAATTTTCCATTCAGGAATGATATTTTCCTCAATGTACTCATTATGTTCGTTCACGATACCAAATCGTTGATACATTTTCCCAGATTGTTGAACTTCTTCTGTAAGAGTTCGAGTTTGATTGTCTAGTTGACCTATTGACGTCTGAGTGTACCAGATTGACTCATTTTCTAAATGAATAAAGGTTCCTTCACTGTTGATATCACTGAATTCTTTTTCTATATTTTGTGAGGCGGTATATGTATAGGTACCGTTTTTAAGATGAGCTGTATTTAGACTAGCTTCGTTAATAGCAGACAAAGCTTTATTTTTTTCTGCCAATTCTTTTTGCCCTGCACAACCTGTTAAAATTATTGCAATCATAATAGATGATAACCCTATAATTGTTACCCTTCTCAAATGAACTCCTCCAAAATGAATAGTCGTTTTGTGCTGCTTTGAAAAAATCAAAGATCCGTATCAGTCTCGTAGATGAGTGAGAATTCAAGTGTAATGTTCAATAATATAACTTTTGTTCTAATTTCTTATATAGTATATCATTCCAAAATAGAAAGTGCTTTAAAAACTTGAGCTTTTTTAAGCGGTTTTGTAGATAATTTTCAATTGATTTCTAATCTAGTCGACTCTACAATGTATCATTTCCAAAAGACGAGCACCAAGAAAAAAGAACTTACACTATAAAAATGGTCTATAATAGGATAGGTATTACAAGTAAAAAGTATTTTTGAATAGGAGAACAAGTATGTGGTATGAAGATATATTTAAACAATTAGAGGAATTGCGGGATCCGGTTCGTGCTGTTCAGATGGGAGCTTACATGCGAAATCAGTTTCCTTTCTTAGGGATTGCAGCTGCTCCTCGAAAAGCCGTTTATCAAAAAGAATTTCATAAAGCTTTAAAAGAGAAAATCATTGATTTTCATTTTGTTGAAGTCTGTTTCTCAAAATCAGAAAGGGAATTTCATTATGCTGGCGTGGATTATTTACTAGCGATTCAATCCATTCTATTACCTGAAGACCTGATGAAAATCAAAAAGTATATTACGATGAAGTCCTGGTGGGATACAGTGGATGGATTAGATGGAGTAGTAGGCTCTCTAGTTCTACGTTATCCAGAACTAAAAGAAACCATGGTTGAATGGAGTTTAGAAGACAATATTTGGATACGCAGAGTAGCCATCGATCACCAGCTGCTGTTTAAGGAAAAAACGGATACGGACTTATTAGCTCAAATCATTCAAAACAACTTGAACGATACAGAATTTTTCATCAACAAAGCGATTGGCTGGAGTTTACGTGACTATAGTAAGACAAATCCAGTGTGGGTGAGAAATTTTATAAATGAAAATAAACCTTCAATGGCTCCTTTGAGCATTCGTGAAGGTAGTAAATATATAATAAAGTAAAAGCTTGTTTAACTATGAAATTCAACTAAAAGAAAGGATGAAAGCGAATGAAAAGTTAGGGCAACACTTTATTTTTAATCAAAAAATCAATACTAGCAATAGATAAAAGGTATAGTGAATAAAATAACAAACGATTGTAATTTATGTAGCTATTTGATTAAAACTGGAGTATATTTGATTTAATATAATTTATTTCTTTCTATAAACTAAGTTTTTTCAATCGAGAAAGTATCGTAACCATTAAAAAAAGGTTCTGAAATAGATAAATCATGAAGTAAGGGAGGTTTAAAAGATGTTGGAACCTGGTGTAAAAAAGAAAATAAAAAATGCTTCTAGAGTAGTCTTTGTATGGTTTAGTCTAGCATTCCTTTTCAGTAGTGGGGAAGATATTCTTCCATCTTTTTTTATGTCTATCTATGCTGGTTTGATTATTGCTACGATATGTTTTTTATTATTTAATTTATTTGCCTATCTCTATCAATTTTTTCTACAGTTAATTAAATAAATTATGATGTTTAATTATTTGCTACTACGAATTCGGGAGCCAATTATTATGAAACGAAAAAATGTAATCGTTATTTTTTTAGTTGCTGTAGCATTTTTTACATTAGGCCGCTTTTCTACGTATACTTTTTATGAACCAGGTCTGGTTTTGGATGGAAACTATCAACCTAGTGAAGGACCAGGCGCTACTGGGACAGGGTATGAATTAATCTTTCATGAAGGAAAATTTTATGAGCATACCGATAATCAGTATATTGATATTGGAGAATATCATAAAATCATGGATAACGTATATGCCTTAAAGAGTGAATCGAAAGATGTTTACATTACTTTGCAAGAAGATGATAGTTTCTATTTTCAGTCTGAACTTGGTGTAGAAGAAACTATGCACCACATGATCTCTATATCCAAGGTACCAACATTTTATCCTGATCACGAAGGTTATGCTTAGTGTAAAATATTCGGTGGTAGAAATAAAAGACGAATGACGATCGTTTTTTAAGTTGACAAAAAAAGAGGAAGACCGTTACCATACAATTATAGGTTTGAGCGCCTAAATATAATCGTAAAGGT
>NZ_JBGQQW010000031.1:0-45522 GCF_045528485.1 Desemzia sp. FAM 23990 | reverse complement strand
AAACTAAAACTTGGCTTACTTGAAGATATCAGCGAATAAATCTGAGAAGAAGTTACCAACCCAACGACCTGAAAGTACAAATACATTTGCCGTTTCAATGGCTTCTGTTGCAACAGCCGATACTTCTTGCCCATCATTTCCATCAATGTATCCTAGATCTTCACCTTCAACAGATACTTGGACTTTACCCATCTCTTGTCCTTTTTTAAGCGGAGCTGTTACTTGGTCTTCCGCATTTAGCAACTCTGGATCAGCAACAAAGTCAGCTGTTACAGATTCTGCGTCTGTTCCTTGTGGGACGACAATCGTTACATCAGAACCCGCTGAGACCTCTGCAGAATCAGCTTTTCCTTTATCAACAGCTACCGTTCCAGCTTCAGATACAACGTCTCCTTCTTTATAAACATCTAAGAAGTCCCAGTTGGCAAATACCCAATCCATGATTTTATCGGTTTCTTTGAAACGAGCCCCTTTGTCTGTCTCACCGTTTTCTGCATTCATTACGATAGTGATAATACGCATGTCATCTTCTTTTGCCGTACCAGCTATTGAAGCTCCAGCAAAATCAGTCGTTCCTGTTTTAAGACCATCCACGTTTTCACGTTCAAATAACAAACCTTCCAGCATCCAGTTCCAGTTCGACATATCAATAGCGTCGGAAGTTCCTTCTCTAAAAGTCATTTTAGGAATACTCGTTGTTTCCAATACCTCTGGATAATCATTGACCAAATGCATCGCTACTTCAGCAATTCCTCTTGCAGTCATAGTGTTTTCATCTGTCTCTGAACTACCTGGATAAACATTTCCTTGTAAATCAGAATTATTTAAACCTGTAGCATTATAGATTTGGTATTCTGTGATACCCCACTCGTCCAGTTGTTCTCTCATTAAGTCAACAAAAGCTGGTTCTGATCCTGCAATAGCTTCAGCAATTGCGATCGTTGAGCCATTTGCTGAATAGATTGCTAGTGACTGGTACAATTCTTCGATAGAATAAGTTTCGTCTTGACGCAAATGAACATTTGACAGTCTTGTATCATGACTGATCTTAAATGCATAATCACTAATAGAAACTTGTTGATCCCAGCTCACTTCGCCAGCCTCAATAGCTTCAAATAAAATATATTCTACAATCATTTTCGTCATCGAAGCAATTCCTAGTGGAGTGTCTCCATTTTGGTTCAACAACACTTTTCCTGTTCCTGCTTCTATAGCAAAGGCAGCATTTGCATTGATTTCAGGTGCTTGTGAAGCTGCTACAGCTTCTGTCGTGACGTTAAATTCTGTTCCAGCAATTTGAAAAGTAGGCGCTGCTGTCCCAACTAAGATTGTAGTAGCAAGGATAGCTCCGAATTTTTTAAGTTTTTTCATGGGTTTTATGTTCTCCTCAATCATATGATGATTTGTTTTTTAGTTTTTCTTTTAAATTCATTAAGTAATAGAGATAAATAAGTAATTTTCTCGCTTTTTCTATATTAACGAAGAAGGTATAAAAAAACAACCCTCTTTCCCGTTAAAGAAAGAATGACGGCTGTTTTGTGTTCACACTTTTTTAAAATGATTCACGTGAAACAATCAAGCATTTCACTCTAGAGAATTTAGCGGAAGTCGGATAATAAAACGCGTCCAGTTTTTATCTGATACTGCACTGATCGTCCCGTGATGCAATTCTACAATACTTTGAGCAATCGCTAGACCTAAACCAGTTCCAGCAGTCTCTTGAGAACGGGATTCATCCGCTCGGTAAAAACGATCAAAAAGATGCGCTAAAGCTTTGGAAGAAATTTTCTTCCCATCATTTTTGATGGTGATCACTGCTTCCTGTGCTTCCTGTTCCACTTCAATTAAGATGTGTTTGCCGTCTTTCCCGTATTTCAAAGCATTTGATAACAAATTATTGAATACCCGCACTAACTTTTCAGTGTCCGCTTCCATCTGCAAATGAGTTAAATGAGACACTACTTCAATTTCCATTTCACGTTTGCTCGCTTCTAACTCAAAATCAGCAGCAATTTGCTCCAGCATTTGGATCATATCAAAAGAAGTCGGCGTCAAAGGAGTCGTTTTTTGACGTACTCTGGTGTATTCAAACAGATCATCTACCAGAACTTTCATTTGCTTGGCTTTAGTGTACGCAGTTCTGGTGTACTTCAACAATTCTTCATTACTTTGGTAGCGTCCTTCTTCAATCAAGCCTAAGTAACCGATAATGGACGTTAGAGGAGTACGTATATCGTGACTGACATTGGTAATCAACTCATCTTTTGATTGTTCGATCATCCGTTCCTCTTCCATGGCTCTCACGGTACTGTCTACCAGCACATGGATACTATCCACTACTTCAGACATATCTCCTCGGTAATCATGTGAAATTCGATGTTCATAATGGCCTTCTGCAATGTAATGCAGTTCACTGATAATGTGGTTCAGCTGGTATTGACGGTAACGTCTTTTTAATCGCCAGTACGTCACTATTACGACGGATATCAGTAATAAAATAAGAAATGGTGGTGTAGAAGTAAACACTTGGCCGTCTTCAAGGTTGATGATCACGTCACCGATTACCCAAATAGATTTGAATGATTCAGGAAAAGCCAGCACTACACGTCTAAAAATCATGTGCACAGCATAGTAAGATAAGCACATTAATCCTGCAGTGATAAAAGCTTCTATAATCATTTTACTTTTTTCTTTTCTGGACAATTTCATGAGGAAAAAACTCCTTATATATAGTAGAAAGAACTGTTAGCGACAGCAAATAAAACCGCACCTTAACGATCTTCGATTTTATACCCTACTCCCCATACTGTTTGAATGACTTTCTCTCCACCAGTAGCTTCTTCAATCTTATCGCGCAAATGACTTACGTGAACCATAACGGTTTTCGCAGAAACAATACTTTCTTGCTGCCACACACGTTCAAAAATTTCTTCTGCGCTGAAAACACGGTTGGGATGACTGGCCAATAAATACAAAATACCGAATTCCAACACCGTAAGGACAATTTTTGTGCCAGTAATTGTTGAAACTTCGTGCGATTCTTTTTCAATAATCAGCGGCCCAATCTCCAATTTATCTGGTTGTTCAGGAACTCCCATATACTTACTCCTGCGAAGCAATGATTTGATACGGGCCATCACTTCTAACGGATTAAATGGTTTGACCACATAATCATCGGCTCCCGTCATTAAACCTTTTATCTTATCCACATCTGTTGTCTTAGCGCTCAACATTAAAATAGGCAGTTGCGAGTCTTTTCGAATTTCTTTAATGATCTCGTACCCGTCCATTTCGGGCATCATGACGTCTAAAACGACTAAATCGATCTCTTGCGTGTTCAATTTGCTCAATGCATCTTTTCCATTATAGGCTTTCTCTAAATCGAAGCCCTCATTTTGAATATATATCCCTAATAATTCAACAATTTCTTTATCATCATCAACGACCAATATTTTCATAACAATCCCTCGTTTTTCTTAGAATATAGTCACCTTCATCATAACAAAAAATAGCCGCTCTAAAGGTAAAATAATGATTAAGTTTTAAGAGAGTGGAGAAGAGTGTTTAGACTACTGGCTATAAGAAAATCTCAATAGACAGATGCGCAGAAAATGATTCAGCTGCTTAGTAAAATCTCCTCCAGAATCGAGTGTGCTTGGTGAGATCCATAGGAACGCTTTGCCGAAACCGTTGGAGCGTTAGCGAAGTACGGATTCGGTATGCGTAGCGAAGTCCAGCGCCTATGCTTTTTTAGAATATAGTACAACGATTAGTCATTTACGCTACTTAAGTTCTTCTAAGACAGCTTTTATTACTTCCAATATATTTCTCTTAATAAGCAAAAATAGTTTCAAAAATAAACTCTCTTAACTTTCACACACAAAAAAATTCTGGAGAAATCGTGATTGCTGGTAGCTATGTTCAAGATGAAATGCGAATTAGTCCGAGTTAACGCTTCAGCATTTATTTGGACTTTGAGGTTTGAAAGCTTTGAGACACTTTTCGACTCAAAGCGGTCCCATGGCTTTCACCCAGCAATCACGATTTTGGAAGAATTTTTTCTCTTTTCTTCAAGCCAAACGAAATCTTAAAATATCTAAATTTTAATTTACAAAAAAAGACTGCCTCAACTGAGACAATCTTTTAGTCTAAACGGCTTGCGTCACGCTCTTACTAGACGCGTTATGCAAGCCAGACTCTCTATGATTTCACTCCTCCTTTTGTTTGGGAAAAGCACCCAATTAAAAGGAGGAGATGAACTCTACGAGAGTCTAAACGGCTTGCGTCACGCTCTTATCTTACTGAATAGAGTAGTTTGGTGATTCTTTTGTAATTTGTACATCGTGTGGGTGAGATTCGCGTAAACCTGCACCACTCATTTGAACAAATTGAGCATCTTCACGAAGCTCTTTTAAATTTCCTGCTCCAACATATCCCATACCTGAACGGATTCCGCCAAGCATTTGGAAAATAATATCTTGGACGCTTCCTTTATAAGCTACACGTCCTTCGATACCTTCAGGAACTAGCTTATTCGCTTCATTGGTTGCTTTTTGGAAGTAACGATCACTGGAACCAGCTTTCATTGCGCCTAAGCTGCCCATTCCACGATAAGTCTTGAAACGGCGTCCTTGGAAAATCTCGAATTCACCTGGAGATTCATCTGTACCAGCTAACATGCTGCCCAGCATTACTGCGTGTCCTCCAGCAGCCATCGCTTTAACAATGTCTCCAGAATACTTGATTCCGCCATCAGCAATAATAGATTTGCCATACTCTTTAGCAGCTGTAGCTGCATCGTAAATCGCTGTGATTTGAGGAACACCAACACCCGCAACAACACGTGTCGTACAAATAGAACCTGGTCCAATACCAACTTTTACAACGTCAACTCCAACATCGAACAACGCTCTAGTTGCTGCGCCTGTTGCCACGTTACCAGCAATTAAATCAATATTTGGGAATTCTTCACGAATTTCTTTGATTTTACGGATAACGCCGGCACTATGTCCATGGGCTGTATCCACAATAATAGCATCCACACCTGCGTCAATTAACGCTTGAGCACGTTCAAACGTATCACTTGTTACTCCTACTGCTGCAGCAACTAATAAACGACCATGTTTGTCTTTAGCGCCATTAGGGAATTGGATGATCTTTTCAATATCTTTGATTGTGATCAACCCACTCAAACGACCCTCTTTATCTACTAAGGGTAATTTTTCAATTTTGTGTTGATGCAATAACTGTTCTGCTTCTTTGAGAGAAGTACCTTCTGGAGCCGTAACAAGTTTATCTTTCGTCATGACATCATTGATTTTTTGAGAGTAATCTGTGATGAAACGCATATCACGATTCGTTAAAATTCCTACTAATGTGCGTTCTTCCATTGTGTTGACAACTGGAACACCGCTGATACGGTAACGGGACATCAATGCTTCTGCATCTGAAACAAGATGATCAGGAGTCAAATAAAATGGATCAATAATAACGCCGCTTTCTGAACGTTTTACTTTACGTACTTCATCAGCTTGCGCTTCAATACTCATATTTTTATGAATAACACCTAACCCGCCTTGACGCGCCATAGCAATCGCCATATTTGCATCTGTTACAGTATCCATACTTGCACTCATAATTGGAATATTCAATTTAATCTTTTTAGTCAATTGAACACTCAAATCTACATCATTCGGCAATACATGGCTTTCCGCCGGCATTAATAAAACATCATCAAACGTAAACCCTTTTTTAGCAAATTTCGTTTCCCAGTTAGACATTTCCATCAAGCACTCCTTCTCAAATATACTGAACTTTTGTCAGATTTTTTACTATCTAACCTATCAAAATAACCCCCTTGCGTCAAGCCGTTTTCCCATTTCTTTCAAGATTTGCCTCCTTTTCTCATTTGTTCCTCATTCCAAATAGCAAAATAAAAAACTGCTGATTCGATTCGAAAATAAATCTCGAATGGAATCAGCAGCTTAAGTTATTTTGTATGAACATTGCATAATCGCAACTGTTCGGAAAGAACCTCCCACTGTCACAGTCGCAAGTCGTTCAGTAAGTATAACGTGTTTTGGAAATCAAAATGGGTTGCTCCACGCTCTTAAAATAAGGTCCCTTTTACGTGGTATTTGCGTTTGAAGTACCATTTCCCTGCAAAGGCAAGTGCTCCGATAATCAGATTAACGATGCCTGGCAACACGACGTTGATTGAAGTTGGGAGAAGAGCCATTGATCCGGTCATGACGATAATCCAAGCAAACATCGCTACAACGGAAACTAAAATGTAGCGCAATAAACTTCCTTTGACGCCTTGAGTAGGTGCATTCTTAGTGATCGCCAAAATAACAAATCCCCCCACTATGAAGTTCAATAGAAGAGTGATGATTCCCATACCCGTAGAATTAGCCCCATCTCCCAACAAAGCGGACAATCCTGTAATCAAAGCAAACATTCCACCCAACATCAGTGCTCCATCTACGTACAGCTTCCAATCTTCGGAACGTTCTGCTTTCCCGTCAACCGCTTGTTGAGGACCTTCAACGATTTCAATAGAACGCTCGGTAACCGTACCATATAATTTACGGGCTGTTATTCCAGAAGCTTGTTGAGAAATGATATTCTTTAACATGTCGTTAAACACTCTTGTTTTGTCATCATCTGGGTAATTAGCTTCTATCAAACGTTTGTCCAGTTTAGCCATGTAATCTTCATTTTTGTTAGTCAATTGTGCATATAAAGTAGTATTTTCTTCTTTCAACGCTACCAAATTATCTACTGCTTGTTCAGCGTTTACTTTTTTCTCTTCATTCTTCTTCACCGATTTAAAGCCCCCTATTTAGTCTATACATTAAATCTAAAGAGCATAATGTCGCCGTCTTGAACTACATACTCTTTACCTTCTGAACGCATTTTACCTGCTTCTTTCGCTGCTTTTTCACTGCCCAGTTGATCAAAGTCTTCATAAGCGATGGTTTCAGCGCGAATAAAGCCTCGTTCAAAATCTGTATGGATTACTCCGGCTGCTTGAGGAGCTTTCATGCCTTTTTTAAATGTCCAAGCTCGTACTTCTTGTACACCAGCTGTGAAATAAGTGCCCAAGCCTAGTAGATTGTAAGCAGAACGAATCAATTTGTCTAAACCAGCTTCTTCAATTCCCAAGTCTTCTAAGAACATGGCTTTTTCATCATCATCCAGTTCAGCAATTTCTTCTTCCGCACGTGCACAAATCACGATCACTTCTGCATTTTCTTTAGCCGCATACTCGCGCACTTGTTTTACATATTCGTTTTTATCAGCATTCGTAATATCGTCTTCTGCAACGTTAGCTACATATAAAACAGGTTTTGTTGTTAACAAGAAAAAGCTTTTTACTGTCGGCATTTCATCGTCGGTAAAGTCTACTGAACGAGCGGGTTGCCCAGCTTCTAAAGCCGGCTTGATTTTATTTAAAACCGCTAATTCAGCCATAGCTTCCTTGTCTTTAGTTTTAGCCATTTTAGCTACACGTTTTTGACGTTTATCAACAGACTCTAAATCCGCCAATACCAACTCTAAGTTGATTGTTTCGATATCATCGATCGGATCTACTTTTCCGCTAACATGCGTGATATTGTCATCATCAAAACAACGCACGACTTGACAAATCGCATCTACTTCACGGATATTAGCCAAGAATTTATTTCCCAGTCCTTCTCCTTTACTAGCCCCTTTAACGATTCCAGCAATATCTGTAAACTCAAAAGTTGTGGGAACAGTTCGTTTCGGTTCAACTAGTTCAGTCAATCGATTCAAACGGTAATCCGGTACTTCTACTACTCCTACGTTAGGGTCGATCGTTGCAAACGGGTAATTTGCTGCTTCTGCTCCTGCTTTGGTGATGGCGTTAAACAATGTTGATTTCCCCACATTTGGCAATCCTACTATTCCTGCTGTTAATGGCATACTATCTGCTCACTTTCTATGATTAAAATTTACTGCTCGATTCACTTTTCTTCTCTGCAGTTTCAAGAACTTTTTTCATTTTCCGTTCAAAATCTCTTCTCGGCATCATGACCATATGACCGCACTTTGTGCACTTGATGCGAATATCCATTCCCATACGGATGATTTGCCAGCGATTTGCGCCACAAGGATGCGGTTTTTTCATTTCTACAATATCGTTTAAATCATACATCAAAGCCACTTCCATTCTTTAGTTATGCCCGGACTCATTCCTCATCAAATTGGATCTCAAGAATATCCAAGATCCGAGTTAAATCCTCTGTAGAAAGATACTCAATTTCAATCTTTCCTTTGCTTTTCTTGTCATTGATTGAGACATTTGTGCCAAATTTATCCATCAAACGCTCTTCGCTTTCACGAATATAATAAGGCTTTTTCACAGGTTCTTTAGACTGTGGTTTTTGTTTGCTTTCATTCATCTGTGATACCAACTGCTCGATTTGTCGAACGGTCAGATTATCTTTGATCACTTTTTTGGCCACTCGGACGATTTGTTTTTTATCTTTTAAACCCAATAGAGTGCGGGCTTGTCCCATTGAAATAGTATTCGTTTGCAACATTTTTTTGACTTCCTCTGGCAATCCCAACAGTCTTAAATAATTGGCGATGTACGGACGGCTTTTTCCTAATCGTTGAGCCACTTCTTCTTGAGTCAATTTCAAATTTTTCATTAACATGTTGTAAGCTTCTGCTTCTTCAAGAGGTGATAAGTCTTCTCGTTGCAAGTTTTCTAATACAGCGACTTGCATCATCGTTTCTTCGTCAAATTCTCTGACAATAGCCGGAATCGTATCTTTACCAGCTAGTTTAGAAGCTCTAAATCGGCGCTCTCCAGCAATGATTTCAAACCCTTTTGCAGCAGACTCTCGTAAAATAATCGGCTGAAATACACCAGACTGTTTGATTGAAGCTGCTAACTCATTCAACGCTTCTTCGTCAAAAGTACGGCGCGGTTGATAAGGATTCGGACGAATCTCGATCAACTGAATCTCTTGTACCCGTTCGTCATTAGCGTCCACTTTATCAAATTCTGCAAATTCCGTAAACAACGCATCGATTCCGCGGCCGAGACCTTTACTGTTTTTATTAACCAACTGCTAACACTTCCTTTGCTAGTTCAACATAAACTTCTGCACCTCTGGAACGTGGATCGTAATCAATAATAGATAAACCATGGCTTGGTGCTTCAGATAAACGGATATTGCGTGGAATAATCGTTTTATAAACTTTTTCACGGAAATATTTTTTCACTTCATCCACTACTTCATAACCGAGATTTGTTCGCGCATCTAACATCGTCAGCAATACCCCTTCGATTCTTAGATCAGGGTTAAAGTGTTTTTGAACCAGCCGGACTGTATTCAGCAATTGGCTTAACCCTTCAAGAGCATAGTACTCACATTGTACTGGGATAAGAATGGAATCACTAGCTGTAAAAGCATTGATGGTTAAATGCCCTAATGAAGGCGGACAATCAATCAAAATATAATCGTACTCATCCTGCAAGTCACGTAAAGCACTTTTTAGACGAGATTCTCGAGCCATTTGCGTCGTTAATTCAATTTCTGCCCCAGCCAACTGAATGGTTGCCGGCACTACCCATAGATTTTCTCTAGAGGATGGCATGACAACTTCTGCTATCGGGGTTTCATTTACCAACACATCATAAATGTCTTTTTCAACATCTACCTTACGTACTCCTAAACCACTTGTCGCATTTCCTTGTGCATCAATATCAATCAATAAAATCTTCTTTCCTTGATGCGCTAATGCAGCGCCTAGATTTACCGTTGTGGTTGTTTTTCCAACGCCGCCTTTTTGATTTGCTACTGATATCACTCGGGCCATTTCATTTCCTCCATATTATAAACTCGCTAAAGCTGAACAATTCTTCTTTTCCAACACCAAACAAAAAGAGAGATACGACACGCATCTCTCCTTATACGCATCTTTTCCAAATGATTTTTCATTTGCCGCTCTTTATTCTTTTTTGTCTTTAGGGATCTCAATCGTGATCCGATAAACATCCTCTAAGTTTTCTTCGGTTGCTTTGATCTTCATACCGGTCTCTTTTACCATAGAGACTGTTTTTTTGATCGTATTCATCGCCAAACGAACATCTTTAGAGACGCTTTTTCGTCTAGCTTTTTTTGGAACTTCTTTTGTCAACTCTGCAGTTTCATTTTTGATCAGTTGTTCTACTTCTTTGACCGTTAATTTTTCTGCTTTGATCCGGCCAAGGTATGCCTGTTGTTTTTCCGTATCCACTGCCAACAAACTACGTCCATGACGTTCAGTGATCTCGTTTTGCAATAAAGCCGTTCTGACGGGTTCAGACAACTTCAGCAACCTCAGTTTATTGGCTACAAAAGATTGGCTTTTCCCAATACGTCCAGCTAATGTCTCTTGGGTGATTTTATTCATGTGCATCAAGTCTCGATACGCTTGCGCTTCTTCAATAGAAGTCAACTCTTCACGCTGCAAATTCTCGATCAACGCTACCGACGCGGTTTCTTTATCCGTCATTTCCGTAACGATCGCTGTAACTTCTGTCCATTCTAATAGTTGAACAGCTCGAAAGCGACGTTCCCCAGCAATTATCTCATAATGATCTTCTTCTGTTTTACGCAAAATGATCGGTTGGATCAATCCATGCTCTTCTATAGTACGCGAAAGTTCCTGCAGCTTTTCATCATTAAAGATTTTTCTAGGCTGGAACTGGTTGGGACGAATATTTTTTACCGGAATCTGTTGCACTTTTGATGAATCACTGAGTTCCTCCGCAAATATTTCTTCCATTTTCTCTGTTTTTTTCTTGGATTTTCCTGAACCAAACAAATCAGACAAAGCCATAATTCGCTAAACTCCCCTTAATTTCTACTCTGTACAACTCCAAATACTCTTCTATTATAACAAATGCCATTCTTAAAACATAGGTACTGCCACAAAAAGACAATCCTTGTTCAAATGCTCATGCAATTGGTTCGTTATAAAGGATTTTTATTTGGTGTACCTGGTTTTCTAGGGTATTTATTTGGGGTCTCTTTTTTCTTATCGATCACTAAGATATGACGTTCCCCAGCTTCATTCGGCAACTCAAAAGAGAATTCCTCGCGAAACTTACCGCCTAAAGTAGCAATGGCTTTTTTACTGTCTTGCATTTCTGTTTCGCTGCTGGCTGCTTTCATAGCTATAAATGCTCCGCCCTTTTTAACCAAAGGCAAACACAATTCCGACAATACACTCATTCTGGCTACAGCTCTGGCTGTAACATAGTCAAAAGTTTCTCTGAATTGCTTATTTTGACCAAATGTTTCTGCACGATCATGGTACAAATGAACATTTTCTAATCCTAATGTCTCAACTAGTAATTTCAAAAATTGAATTCGCTTATTTAGTGAATCAACAATCGTTACTTCCAACTCTGGAAAAACGATTTTTAGGGGGATGCTTGGAAATCCTGCACCAGCACCTACATCACACAGGCTTTGGACCCCTTTAGTAAAATCCACATACAATCCAGCTGTAATCGAATCATAAAAATGTTTCAGATAAACTTCTTCACGTTGAGTAATTGCGGTTAAGTTGATTTTTTCGTTCCACTCTTGCAACAGTTTTAAATATTGCTCAAACTGTTCCATTTTCTTTTCTGTAAGCGGAATCCCTTTCTCTTGAAGGGCTTTTTTAAACTCTTCTGGGTTCATCATTCCAACTCCTTGTTTTCCAAATGTGAAACACAATTTGTTTCACGGATTACTTGTTTAACTGTATAACAAATCCCTTTGAACTTCAATGCTTTTAGAAGAATTTTTACGAAAAATTTCTGTCTATTCTCTCTTTGGATAACAATTAGATTAGAAAGATTAAAATTAAATGATTTTATTTATTGACGTTCTCATAGAAGGTCGTTAAACTATCTTCAATGGTCAAAAAAATACAGTGCAGACAAAGGAGTTGTTGAAAAATGATGAATCTAAAAACACATCTAGCGAGACCTGTTTCTCGTATTTTCAGCAGCTCTTTTGTCGTCATTGTCATTTTATTACTTTAGCTAGGATTCGAACTATTCATTTAGTTGAGTCCTTGTTCGCGTACACGGGCTTAGCTTTAGTAATGAAGCAAGCCTGAACGATTTGGGGCTTGCTTCTTTTTTTATTTCGTTTTTTACCTAGATGACATAAAAGACCAAAACTATCACTAAAAATGGAGGGCAACAAGTATGAAAAAATATTTAGTAGATCGCATGTACAAGGCATCATCAGGAATAGCCAATGCTATTTTCGTCACCATCGGTATCGGCTTATTGTTAGAAACTATTGGCAACATGACTGGTCTCTCTGTTTTAGTGACTATTGGCGTAGCAACGAAAATGCTGATGGCACCAGCAATTGGTGCAGGGATCGCTATTATGCTAGGCGGGAACAACTTGACCCTCTTCAGTGCTATGGCCGCTGGGACGGTAGGTGCAGGTGCTGTTCAAACAACTGCTGATGGGATAATTTCCATTGCTTCAGGAGAACCGATTGGGTGTTTAATCGCAGCTACTATCGCTACGTTTGTCGGAAAACGGATTTCTGGAAAAACTCCATTAGATATGATGGCTATTCCTTTAGCAGCTGTTTTGGTTGGTGGTATCAGCGGGTATTATTTGAATTTTGTGATTTCGCCTTTATTGAATACGATTAGTGCATTTATTTCTGCTTCTGTAGCTGGGTATCTAGTTATCGGTTCTGCTGTCATTGCTGTTGTCGGAGGGCTTGTATTGATGTCGCCAGCTTCTTCCGCTGCAATTGCTATTGCCTTAAACTTAGATCCAGTATCCAGTGCAGCTATGCTGATTGGAACGACTAGTATGTATGTTGCTTTCTCATTTGTATCGTTACGTGAAAATGACCTTGGCGGATTTTTGGCACAATTTGTTTGTACTCCAAAAGTACAATTGCCAAATATCATTAAAAACCCCATGATTCTTGTGGCTCCAACAATTGCCTGTGCAATTGCTGCACCCATTGCAACATCAGTCCTTGGTTTGACTACTGCAAGTGCATTAGGCGGACTGGGATTCTGTTCTTTTATCGCTCCCATTACTATTCTTGGTAACCAAGGTTTGAGCAGCTTCCTTAATTATATGGTGGCTGGTGTAGTTGTTCCATTTGCAGTGACGTTCTTTATCTCATTTGCGATGAACAAATTTGAGTATGTGCGTAAAGGTGATATGGCTTTAGTGGTTAAATAGAGTATTTGTTTTGAATAGTTTATAAAACTTACGCTCCCTCTGCTGAGTTCAGCAAAGGAAGCGTAAATTTTTTTAATAAATATTATCTGACTAATTCTGAAATAAAAACTTCATCCCTAAAATGAAAGAGAACATGGAAAGTACGATATACCTTATTGCATTTAATATTACTTCTAGAAAATATTGATTGGTATCTATTCCATCTTCGCCAATCGTTGGATAGACCATGCCGGTTAAATTAACTAATATTATGACAGCTACTACAATAAAAGCCCATCCTAAAATAGTTTGATACTTTTTCATAACTAAATTCCTTTCCATTTCTTACTTATAAGATGAGAAAATATAGAATATAATGGCTATCTTTAACAAATCAGCAGATAATTAAAAAAAACGCACATAAGAGAGTAATTTCTCACTAGTGCTTGGATAGATATAGGGCCATTCAAAGGAGTAAATTATGAAAATCAAAGTATTCGAAGGTCTTGCCATCTTTACTTGGTTAATGTTGGTATTTTTTGGGCTATTTATACCAATATTCCAAAAGGAACAATGGAATATTTACTAAAAACACTGCCAGTAATACTAGTAGGGATATGGATAATCGGACAGTTTTTTAAAAAATACAAGCAAAAAAATTAAGTTGTTCGACGTCACAGAGAAATCCCGTTGCCCCAAACCGATGCTATAATATCAATTGAAATAATGATAAGAAGCAAAATCACAGTGCGATCTATACCTACTTGATAGTTAGTTCTTTTATCTGAAGGTTGGCGAGTTAAAGAGACTTCTTCATGCACTTGCATCGCTGTAAAAAACAGTATAAAAAATGAAACTATCGTTACTTCAGATACAGGTGTTTTTAAAAAATAATACACTATTCCAGGAATCATTATAATCAAAAACAATACTTTTAGTATGTACATTTTATTCATTTAACCATCTCCTTATAAATGATATGATTAAAAAAAATATTAAATCGGTGAACTCTTTTATCCTGTAGTTTAATTTCTTAAAAACAGTAAGCACCTAACAGTTTACATACACGCAACCATTAGTTGCTAGTACAGAAAACTCACTTATTTTGATTTAATTGATTCCCGTAACTTCATCAAAATATACCGATAGTCCATTTATCTGAACATCAATAACTTCATGTTCAGGTGCCAAGATCAATTTGTATACATGCTGCTTCAGCTCTTCATCTTGTTGATCTGCTACTTCTAATAAAATATTTAAAGTATCTTCATTGGTTTCAGTATCCGCCGTCACTGTCCCTACAGAATGAAAGACAACATAATAAGCATCCTCATCAAAAGAAATCAATTGCAGCCTATGATCAGGATTGGCGATTTCTTGTACCTCATTAGGAATCTTTTTCATTTCGCTGATACCGACAGCAGGCGAACTGCAAGCAGCTAACAGGATTAACACGCCAAAAATAACCACTATCCAACAAATTATCTTTTTCAATGTAAGCCTATTCATTATTTTACTCATTAAATACACTCCTGTTCTCAGCTCAGAATCTTCAAAAAAATAAAACAAAAAACAGCAACGACTTTTAAGAGAAAAAACCATTGCTGTTTTATAATTGATGGTCCCTACTGGGCTCGAACCAGCGACCCCCACCTTGTCGAGGTGATGCTCTCCCAACTGAGCTAAGGAACCAATTTTTTGTTCATTGTTACACAATCCTTAATCAGTATACCCTAAAAATAATCGTTCGTAAATACTACAGTATAAAAATAATTTATGTGGTGTTACATGCTCTATTATTTGCAGCACCCAACAAGTGCTAAAGTGCAACTAATAAATGATAGTCATTAAGCTTTAATTTCGGTATGATAAACATGAATAAGATACAAGGAGGAAGAAAATGGCCTTAGGTGAAAGATTAAAGGAAAGCAGAGTCAACAAAGGATATTCTCAAGGTGATGTAGCAGAACTCTTACATATTTCAAGACAATCCATCTCAAAATGGGAAAATGGCAATAGTTACCCTGATTTAGATAATTTAGTAAAGTTAAGCAACTACTACGAAGTTTCCATCGATGAATTACTAAAAGAGAATCAAGAATTTAAAAAGAAAATAGCAGAAAATGAAGTTAAAATTGAGGAAAATTACCAAAAATTGGATTTCATTCGTGGAAATTCTGGCAAAGATGAAGGTCTTATGCTGTTAATCCTTGCTTTTATAGGTTGTTTAATTGCACCTTTAGGGTTTATTGTGGCTCCATTCCTCATCAAGCGCAACAAAAAAACAAACACACTCTATAAGTTGGTGTACTTAGCATGTGCTTGTTGTTTATTCGTTAATGTATTTGTTGTGTATAGTGCTGTCGGCG
The DNA here is from genome assembly GCF_045528485.1 of Desemzia sp. FAM 23990. Lineage (NCBI taxonomy): Bacteria > Bacillati > Bacillota > Bacilli > Lactobacillales > Carnobacteriaceae > Desemzia > Desemzia sp. FAM 23990. The sequence goes on along the minus strand of NZ_JBGQQW010000031.1, from coordinate 29,928 downwards.
ACTATATGGGCTGGGGCACAACAACTGTTGAATATCTTGGCGATTAATAACTAGTACGTGATGACAATATTACTGCCAGATAATTTAGCTCTCAAATTTATAGAAGATTCTACAAGCAGCACCGTTCTCTTTAAATAATAAGTGGCTTGTGTAGGACTATCTACTTTTAGTTGCAAGCTTTTAAAACTTCCAATTAAAGCTGTTGCCGAAGCAGAATGTGCTCTTGTAATTTTCTGATTGCTTATGTCAATTTTATAGCTTGCCTTCCACTGTAAGGGTCTTTCTTTAGTAATTTTATAGGTACCATTCTTGACGTTGCTTGCCCTCATAAAAAATTGCGGCTCTTCTTCAACACTAATGATATACGTCTCCCCTAGATCGCCTTCAACTTCAAATTGTTGCATCCCGCCTTGGTTTATATCATAAAAAACACTGTTATAGGGTGATGGAAAAGTCTCTTCAGCGTGCACCTTCGTTGTAGTGACCAAACTAAAAAAAGTAACACAATTTAAAAGAAAAACTATTTTTTTCAACTAAATCCCTCCAAATATATTTTATAATAACATATAAAATATAACAGATAAGTTCGCATTAATAACTACTTATTTTAATTTAAGTGAACAATTATTAACTTCCCACTTCGAATAAAACTTACAATAAGTAAAAAAATCCCTCTTAAAATTAAATTTCTTTTCTTTTGACACTTCAGCAACCATTGAGTGCTAAAAAGCAACTGATGGCTTATAGTCATTGCTGATTACTTTCAGTATGATAGTTAAAAGAGCGAAAGAGGAGAAATAAATTATGAAAGAAGTCATTTTTCTTACGTGTGTTTCGATCATTTTAGGAGGATCTTATATTCTTTTTGAAGTATGTATTGGAAGTAATTTAGTAACCTTCCTTATTTCGATCATTTTAATATTGGTTATCTTTCAACTAGCTTGCCAATATATCGATAAAAAGAATTAACTCCTATAAAACCAATCATTGTTTAAATTTTTAGTGTCTACATGTGTTATAATAAACCAAAAGAAAGCGGATTCTGTACTGGAGGGATAAGATATGTTTGGTCTTTTGATACTACTTGTCGTCATTGGAATATTTGTTTATTCTGCTAAACAAGGTGATGAGTCCTCACTGTTAGGAACTCAGTTTAATACGGTAGTTGCTTTTCAAGAGGACTATTATGCAGATATTAGAAGTTACGAATTATTTAGGAAGGTTGCTAAGTGGGAAAAAAGCGGCCAACTGTCATTTAAAGGAAATATCACCATTCCCAAATCAGATCTTGTCCAATTGATTTATACAGAATTAAACATTCCTAAAGACCAGTTTAAAGTGATTTTTTTTCAAAATAATACGACTAAACTTGATTACATTCTAACCTTTACCACTATACCTAAACCTTTAATAGAGGAACAGCCTCTGTTAGAAATACTGGGCATTTGGGAAAATTATGGGAAAAATAGTTATAGAATAGCGACTTCTCTATCTGAAGAAAAATTTAGAGAACTGATAGCACAAGAACTTTCTATTCCTGAGGATAGTTTTACTATCCATAATGCCGCAAGTTTTGTCTGGTCAGGTTTGTTGTGATTTTTCTATTTATTTCATACAAGATAGAGATTCATTTTTATTTCCCAGGAAATAATCCTGCAAAATTCAATGCTCAAACCTTAGACTGAGTAAAATAGGAAAGCTTCGTGTTATACTACACCTACTAATTCATCAAGAGAGGGATTTGAAAATGGATAAATGGGCTTATTATTTAAGAGAAATTTTGTATGCTACTGGGAAAGGAATCAAAGGTTTCCTGATTGCCCAACTAAAACTTTCTGTATTAACGTTTGTTTTACTGTGTATCGGATTTGTAGTTATCGGAATTGACTGGTGGGGATTAAAAGCTCTAGGTATCGCTATTGTAGATATGATTCCAATTTTAGGCAGTGGAATCATCATGCTTCCTTGGGCCATCATTCGAGCTTTAATGGGCGATGGAGATGTCGCTTGGAAAATTGCCGTGCTTTACGTCGTCATTTTGCTGGTACGCCAATTCGCAGAACCGTATCTGACTGGAAAACAAATTGGGGTTCGTCCGCTGTACACATTCCTGTCTACCATCGTCTGTGTGTTGATTTTTGGACCGATTGGAGCGCTTTTAGGGGCAGTCGTAGCGATTATCATCAAAGCGATCTTTAGCGTCCGCGATATGCATCAGGTGATAGAAGAAACAGATTACAAATAATTTGACGTACACAAGCGACAGCCGCTAAAAAAGGCTCAACACTGGAGGAATATCCAGTTTTGAGCCTTTTTTTATTGACTGTTCAAGAAAACGCCCTGTTTTAGCTGAATGAAAAGTAGTAGTATAGAAAGTAGAGTCTAAAAGTCAGTTTTATAGAGAAAGGACCTCGTTATCGTGAAAAAATTATTTTCTGCACTTGCTGACCGCCGTATCCGATACATCACTAAAGGGATTGTGGTAGGTATTTTTGCAGGTATAGTTGTCAGTTTATTTCGTTTAGGAGTAGAACTTATTCTTGAACATATTCTTAATTTGTATTCATTTTTCCATGAACAACCATTATGGTTGATTCCTTGGGTGCTGGTTTCAATCGTTACAGCAATCATTATTGGTTTATTTGTTAAAAGTGAACCTCATATCAAAGGGAGTGGTATTCCGCAAGTAGAAGGCCAAGTCCAAGGTGTAATTCAGGTCAAGTGGTGGCCTATTTTGTGGAAAAAATTTATCAGCGGACTACTAGCGATTGGATCAGGTCTGTTTCTTGGAAGAGAAGGTCCTTCAATCCAATTGGGAGCATCTGTGGGCTTAGGAGTTAGCCAGTTGACACATGGGGATGAGACAGAGGAAAATGTCCTCTTATCTAGTGGCGCTGGAGCGGGTTTAGCGGCCGCATTCAACGCTCCCATCGCAGGATTGATGTTTGTATTGGAAGAAGTACACCACAACTTCTCCCCTGTGGTCGCGATCACCACCTTTACTTCAGCTATAGTCGCTAATTTTGTATCTTTGACTATTTTTGGTTTAACCCCGGTGTTGGACATTGGTCCTGTACTTTCGCTGCCGTTAGAATACTACATCTATTTGCCGATATTAGGGATCGTGTTAGGCTTTTGTGGTTGGTTTTACAACAAAGTCTTACTAGATGTACTGCCTAAATTTTATCAGCTTTTTTCATTTATACCTGTCTATTTTAATTCAGTGATTCCTCTTTTATTCTTGATTCCGATCACCTTTTATTTGCCTGAACTGGTTGGCGGAGGAAGCGGGATCGTTGTGAACCTACCTGAATGGAATCTATCATTAGCCATCTTATTTAGCTTATTTATTTTTAGATTTATTTTTTCAATGGCCTCTTATGGTGCTCATGTTCCAGGTGGTATTTTCTTGCCTATTTTATCTTTAGGTGCCATTATTGGAGCGTTGTTCGCCCAACTATTGGTCCTTTATTTTCAAATGGAACCTCTGTTTGTGACGCATTTTATTTTATTTGCTATGGCAGGTTACTTTACCGCTATTGGTAAAGCTCCATTAACAGCTATTTTATTGGTAACAGAGATGGTAGGTGGATTGAATCAATTGATGCCATTAGCGGTCGTTGCCTTAATCGCTTATGTAACAGCTGACTTTTTAGGGTCTAAACCCATTTATGAAAGTTTATTGGAAAAATTGATTCCTTCCAGCACGAATGTCACTCTCCATAAACCCTACTCTTTTGTTCATTCTGTTGAGCCTGATAGTTCTTTAGCTGGCAAATCGATCAAAGAAGTCGCTTGGCCTAAAGAAATGGTGATCACATCCTTGCGTAGAGGGAGCGAATACCATGTTCCTCATGGAGAAACTTTGATTCATGTTGGAGATCACTTGGTCATTGCTTGCGATTTGAAGTCAGCAGGTATGGTCCAACAAACATTAAACGAATACTAGCTCTAATTTTCACATGAGAGATACAGTTCTCCAACTGTATCTCTCTTTTTCAAGCTATTTAGTTGACTCCATTCCTAGAAAAAAATATGCTTTGAATTAAGGGAGGAATTTAATATGACTCATACTCAAGAGATACCTAAAGAAGAAGGATTGGATCATTCATTGGATGTATTGAAAGAAGGTTATGCTTATTTTCTGGAAAGACGTAAAAAACTTGATACGGATGTATTTGAAACGACTGTATTGGGACAAAAAACGTATTGTCTAGGTGGAGAAGCAGGTGCTGAACTGTTTTATGATACTTCTAAATTTAAAAGAGAAAATGCCATGCCGAAACCTATCCAAAAAGTACTTACTGGCGAACATGGAGTGCAGTCACTGGATGGAGAAGAACACGAGAATCGTAAAAAAATGTTTATGTCCTTGATGTCGCCTAAAGAATTGGACCGATTAACTGCTATTTTAAACAGCTACTGGAATCAGTATGCCTCTAAATGGAAATCAATGGATCAAGTAGTCTTTTATAAAGAAGTCAAAGAGATTCTTTTCCACACAGCATGTGAATGGGCTGGTGTGCCATTATCTGAAGAAGAGGTGGCCGGTCGTACAAAAGACGTCGCGAATTTATTTGAAACGACCGCTTCTGTCAGTCCCGCTTATTTAAAAGGCAGACATTCTAGGACAAAATCTGAAAAGTGGATTAAAGACCTTGTCCAACAAGTTCGTCATCAAAACTTATCCGTTGAAGAGAATACTGCTCTTTATGTCTTTGCTTGGCATAGAGACACTACTGGAAAGTTACTAGATGAAGATGTTGCAGCAGTCGAAATATTAAATATTATTCGTCCAATCGTTGCTATTTCGATCTATGCAGCTTTTACAGCTTTGGCCTTGATTCAGTTTCCCACTGCAGCAGAAACATTGAACTCACAAAATCCTGCAGACTACCAGCACTTTGTCCAAGAGGTGCGCCGTTTTTATCCCTTCTTCCCTTTTCAAGGTGCTTTAACCAAAAAAGATTTCTCTTGGAATGGATACGAATTTAAAAAAGACACCTTAACCATTCTGGATATTTATGGAACCAATCACGATCCAAAAATTTGGAAAGAAGCTCACGAATTTCTACCTGAACGATTTAAAGATTGGAAAGAAAGTCCCTTCTCTTTTATTCCTCAAGGCGGTGGAGACCACTTAGGCGGACATCGGTGTGCCGGAGAATGGATCACGATCAAAGTGATGAATGTATTTTTAGACCACTTGGTCAATCAGCTGCAGTTTTCTGTTCCTGAACAAGACTTAAATTTTAATCTGTCAGAATTTCCTACTATCCCAAATAGTAAAATTATTCTCTCCAACATACATTTCAAGTAATTGTTTATCGTTTTCAGGGCGCTTCAAAATTCCAGAATATCGTTGCTTAATCAGCTAATTGAAGGTGCTTCGCTTCAAATTGAGTCAATTGGAAGTAAAGCATCTTTAATATATTTCTTGCAAAATCCGACAAGTACGTTTAATATAAATTTTAGGCAAGCCTAAACTAATAATAAAATGAAATTATTCTGAATTTAATTTCTTAAATCGAATCCATTATATGGATTCCATTTAAATTTTTAGGCACGCTTTATCTTTAATCTAATAAAAATGGTGTTTATCAAGGAGGAAAGAATATGCTTGAAACATTTTCATCGTTTCACCCTGTACTACAAGCACTTATAGCAGGATTATTTACATGGGGTTGTACAATATTTGGTTCAGCTTTTGTCTTTTTATTTAAGGATATCAATCGCAAATTTCTTGATTCTATGAATGGTTTTGCAGCTGGTGTCATGATTGCTGCATCATTTTGGTCATTACTAGCCCCCTCTATTTCTTATGCAGAACAAAATGGTTACGGCACTTGGTCTTGGGTTCCAGCAGCAGTTGGGTTTTTAGTGGGAGGATTCTTTTTAAGATTGATCGATGTGGTCATTCCCCATCTGCATTTGGAAGAACCTATCGAACATAGTGAAGGTCCAAAAACAAAAGCTTCCAAAAATTTATTGCTCTTTTTAGCCGTTACGATTCACAACATTCCTGAAGGGTTGTCTGTAGGGGTTGCTTTTGGAGCAACTGTTGCAGGAGCAGCTAATGGAGATGCTTTCTTAAGCGCGATTGGACTTGCTTTAGGAATCGGGATTCAAAATATACCAGAAGGCTCCGCTTTGTCCATGCCGATTCGTGCTGCTGGAAACAGCCGTTGGAAAGCCTTTAATCTGGGTCAATTATCCGCTATCGTAGAACCGATTGCTGCTGTTATTGGTGCTGTAGCAGTTATCTCCATGGCAGCTATCTTACCTTATGCCTTAGCATTTGCTGCAGGAGCTATGATCTTCGTAGTAGTAGAACAATTGATTCCTGAATCTCAAACAAATGGGAACAATGATATTGCTACCCTGTCCTTAATGATTGGATTTGCTGTGATGATGGTTCTAGACGTTGCTTTAGGTTAAAAAAAACTGCTCCCTATAATGAACAAGCTTTTAACAAGCTGTTTCTTATAGGGGGCAGTTTGTGCGTTTCTTTAGATAAAAGGTTTTTGGTTGAAACAAGTTCAGTATTTTTTAGTAATAGTCCATTTAGTTTTCTTTTATCCCTAACGCGAAATCCTTATTGAGTAAGAACGGACGATAGTACCCTAATGTACTCGCTAGAGGAAGAACTGATGCGTCTAATTGAATATTCAACTCTTCGGCTAAATAGTTCCTTCTTGCCTCAATACGCTTCCACAATTTCGGATAATTAGATGCAATCTCTTTTCTTAATTGCTCATCCGCTAAAGCAACGGTGCTTTCTGCTGAAATGCCATTGTGTCCTTCTTGTGAAGGGATAAAATCAACTTGAAATATCATTCCGCTTTGAATAGTTGCTTTTGAACCAGCATAAAAGGGCGAGGACAACCATTCTTCATCAGCTGTTAGATGTCCTGGACACAATTCCCAACCGTATGTTGCTTGAGGATAAAACTTTTCAAATTCTTGGTAAAAATCCCCACCATTTTTTCCGATCTCAATATTTTGAAGCCAGAAGTGATAGGCCGAAAAATAAGGTTTTACTACTTCATCAAAATAATTTTTGTCTACAGCTTCCAATTCATCTCTATTGGATACAGCGTAACCTGATCGGCTAGACAAACCACCTCTATATCCTACTGTTAAGGCAACTTTTTCGCCTTTTTCTAGTTTATTATCGGTAGGGTATAAATTCCCCTTCACAAAACGAGGACCAAATGCTGAAATGGTGACAACGTTATTGTATTGCCCAGCGCGATTCAAATAGTTCCCTATTTCTGTTTCCACGACTCCAACTTGCAGCTTGTTCATACTTTCTAGTACACCGTCTGAAGCTAAGGAAGCTCCAAATTCATAATGAGCTATCTCATTTGCATTGTTTGTGGTACGTGCTCCATCTACAGGACCGATAAATAAGCCGGTAGCGTTGTGTAACTTATCATCTGTTACAATCGATCGAACAGCTTCAAGAACAAAATACGGTAGATCAAATGACTTGCCTAAAGTGTCCGGCATCAGTTTCCAGCCTACCAGTCCTACTTTTTCGCTTTTATCTAACGAAACCTTTTTTAAACATTCTGTTAATTCACTACTGTCTCCCATTGGCTGATTAGGCAGAGAAAATAATGAGCATTTCTGCCCTTCTGCTTTAATACGCGAATAGGAAACTTTATTAGAGTTCTCATTTCCTAAAATCAAATGAGCGCTCCCGTCTGCATTAAAAACCAATAAAGCTTCTTCAAAGCGAGGAATAAAACCAACTAAATACTCAAAGTTGCTCCCATGTTCTTTATCTGCATAAATAATCAAAGAACTATAGCCAAAATCTTTCATCAATTGTCTCACTTTTTGCTTCCGCTCTTCAATCGTTTCATCCGTCAACATAACAGGAATACCTGAATGATCCAAAATAGGTGCTTTCACTTTCATAACATCGATTTTCATTCTTCTTTCTCTTCCTTTCTTTGAGAACGCTAACTTAACCTACATTATATCATATTCGACCATTATTTTGCCCTCATTCCTGAAAGTTACCTTTTAGCTGCGTCAGCCTTCTTATTTAGAGCGAAAAAACAGGCCCCACTAAGAAAAATTGTTTTCTTAGTGGCACCTGTTTGATTTTCGCCATAACTCACGGTTGAATTTTGATTCTACAACATTTGACGTTGGTAAGTAGAAAATACACTTCTTTCTAACTCTAAATCTATTAGAAACTCAGTTCTAGAAATTTCTGGAGGAATATGGGGTTGCTTATAGCCATGAAAAGGATGCAATGAGAATTACCCCGAGTTAAGCTTCAGCTTTTACACGGGGTTTGTTCTCCGCTGCGCTGCGCATACCATATCCGTACGTCGCTAGCGCTCCAACGGCTTCGGCAAAGCTTGCAAGTCTTGAGACGCGGTTTTCGGATCAAGGGATTCCCATGGCGTTCTATAAGCGACCCCATAGGCCGGAGGAAATTTCTTTACCAACGTTAGAAGATGAAGAGACTAAATTTTCTTACACTTTTGCGATTTTTCCTTGTTCTACATAAACCATCAATATCGAAATATCAGAAGGATTTACACCACTGATCCGGCTTGCTTGAGCAATCGTTTCAGGTTGAATCTTAATCAATTTTTCTTTCGCTTCTGTAGCTAAACCATTGATGGCACGGTAATCAATATTTTCAGGAATACGTTTATTTTCCATGCGTTTCAGTTTATCCACTTTATTAACTGCTTTTGCAATGTAACCTTCATATTTCACTTGAATAGAGACTTGTTCTTGCACATCTTCAGGCAATTCAATATCATCTCCAGCAAAGTACATCAAATCTTTGAAGCTGATCTCTGGACGACGCAAGAAATCGATCGCTAAAATACCATCTTTCAACGGTGCTTTTCCTTTTTCTGCTAAGAAAGCTTGGATCTCAGCTGTAGGTTTTAACCGAATGTTGCTTAATCGTTCTACTTCGCCTTCGATTTGAGCCTTTTTCACTAAAAATGTATCGTAACGTTCTTGTGTGACTAAACCAATATCGTAACCTAATTGAGTCAGACGTAAATCAGCATTGTCATGACGCAATAATAAACGGTATTCAGCGCGAGACGTTAACAAACGATACGGCTCATTCGTTCCTTTTGTCACCAAGTCATCAATCATCACGCCAATGTACCCTTCACTGCGTTTCAATATTACCGGTTCTTTTCCTTGAACCTTCAACGCCGCATTAATACCAGCAATAATCCCTTGTCCAGCTGCTTCTTCATAACCAGATGTTCCGTTCATTTGACCAGCTGTAAATAAGTTTTCAATTTTCTTCGTTTCTAAAGATGGACGTAATTGGTATGGAGTGATTACATCATACTCAATCGCATATCCTGTACGCATCATACGAGCATTTTCCAAACCGGCAATGGAATGTAAAATCTCTTCTTGAACATCTTCAGGAAGTGACGTAGATAAGCCTTGAACATAAACTTCCTCTGTGTTCCGGCCTTCTGGTTCTAAGAACAATTGATGACGTGGTTTATCGCTGAAACGTACAATTTTATCCTCGATCGATGGACAGTAACGTGCGCCTACACCTTCAACGATTCCTGTGAACATCGGTGCACGGTGCAAATTATTCTGAATAATCTCATGCGTTCTTTCATTCGTATACGTTAAGAAACAAGACAACTGATCTTTCAAATACGCACTGTTTGGCGTTTCATAACTAAAATGATTGGCTTCTTCATCACCCGGTTGTTCAGTTGTGACACTGTAATCGATTGTTGAAGCATTTACACGCGGTGGCGTTCCTGTTTTGAATCGGTTCAATTCAAAGCCGTGCTCCAATAAACTTTCAGATAATTTGATTGAAGGTTGAGAATTGTTGGGACCTGAAGAATATTTCAGTTCTCCAATAATAATTTCTCCGCGTGAAGATGTCCCAGCAGTTAAGATAACTGCTCCAGCTCGATAAACAGCACCAGTATTGGTGATAATTCCTTTTGCAACGCCATCTTCAATGACTAATTCTTCAGCTATCCCTTGTTTTAAATCCAAGTTTTCTTCTTGTTCAATCGTTTTTTTCATTTCATTGGCATACATAAATTTGTCTGCTTGCGCACGTAAAGCTCTAACAGCCGGTCCTTTTGATGTGTTCAACATCCGCATTTGAATGTACGTTTTATCGATGTTGCGGCCCATTTCTCCGCCTAATGCATCGATTTCACGCACTACTACACCTTTAGCTGGTCCTCCAATGGATGGATTACAAGGCATAAAGGCAACCATATCCAAATTGATAGTAATCAACAACGTTTTTGAGCCCATGCGTGCTGCAGCTAAGGCAGCTTCTGATCCTGCATGACCTGCTCCAACAACAATAACATCATAATATCCTGCTTCGTATTGGTTCATCTAAACATCCTCTCTTTTTCATCCACAGCATTTTTATTTTCCTAAACAGAATTGGGAGAACAATTGAGTTAACAGTTCGTCTTGAACACTGTCTCCGGTAATTTCGCCTAATAAGTCCCAACAGCGTGTCATATCGATTTGGACAAGGTCGACAGGCATGCCGTCCTCTACTCCTTCAATCACGCTGTCTAATGCTTCTTCCGCTTCATTCAATAAAGCAATGTGGCGTACGTTCGATACGTAAGTCGCATCTTTTTCTCCCGTGTTTCCTGAGAAAAACAGATCCGCTATTTTTTGTTCCAGTACATCTACTCCTACTTGAGTCAAGACAGACGTTTTAACGATTGTGTCTTCTCCTACTAGGAACTCTAATTGTTCTAAATCTAATTTGTTGGGCAAGTCCATTTTGTTTAAGATAACAATTCGGTTGTTGTGGTTTGTCACTTCGATCAACGCTTTGTCTTCATCGGTCAACGGTTCATTTTGGTTGAACACCAATAAAATCAAATCTGCGTCTACTAACGCTTTACGACTCCGTTCAACACCGATTCGTTCAATGATATCTTCTGTTTCCCGGATTCCCGCCGTATCGATCAATCGTAACGGAACGCCTTTAACACTCACGTACTCTTCAATAACATCCCGTGTCGTCCCCGCTATTTCGGTTACAATTGCTTTTTCTTCACGCAGCAAATGGTTCAACAGGCTGGATTTCCCTACATTTGGACGACCAATGATTGCTGTAGCTAATCCCTCTCTTAAAATTTTCCCTTGACTCGCTGTTTCCAATAATTGCTGGATATGTGCTTTGACTTGCTTCGCTTTTTCGATCAGCAAGATAGAAGTCATTTCTTCTACATCATCATATTCAGGATAATCAATATTCACTTCTACTTGGGCCAAAGTATCCAATATTTCTGAACGTAAATTGCGAATTAAATTAGACAAGTTTCCGTCCAATTGTTGCAAAGCTACATTCATTGCTTTATCTGTTTTAGCACGTATCAAGTCCATCACAGCTTCTGCTTGAGATAGATCGATTCGACCATTCAAGAAAGCACGTTTCGTAAATTCACCAGGTTCAGCTAAACGAGCGCCATTATGCAATACCGTTTGCAATACTTGATTGACAGCTAATATCCCGCCGTGACAGTTGATTTCAACGACATCTTCTCTGGTAAATGTTTTTGGCGCACGCATGATGGTTACCATCACTTCATCGACTGTCTTATTTGTCTTGGGATTAGCGATGTGGCCATAGTGAATCGTATGGCTGTCTTGATCTTTTAATTGTTTTGAACCTAGTTGATAAACACTGTCTGCAATAGTTATCGCGTCTTCTCCACTTAAACGGACGATCCCGATAGCCCCTTCTCCAGGCGGTGTTGAAATAGCTGCAATAGTATCAAATTCTAATGACAAACTCGTTCACTCCTTTATTTTTTTGCACGAAAAAAGTGCCCACTCCACCCCTTGATTTGAACTGTTCAAATTAGAAATGGATAAAGCACTTTGACTACTTTTTATCCTTTAGATAAATTTATTTAATTAGTGAGCATTCTTGTAGAGAACTATAAATCCTACATCCTTAAGCATAATACAAGGTCTCTAACTTTTTGTCAATAAATTCGAAGACTTTTTTTCATATTTTGAAGCAATCTTATCTTTTTTGCCATAAATTCATTTACAACACGCGCCTAGTTAAAGAATTTAGTCTCTAAATGTGGTAAACTATTGATGAATAAAGGATTGCGAGGTTAATGATATGAATAAATTCCATGAAATTTATTTAGACCTTGAGGCAGATATATTAAATCAACGTTACAAACCAGGCGAACTTTTGCCAAGCGAAAACAAACTAGCTGTAAATTACAATGTTTCCCGTGAAACAATACGAAAGGCTTTGGTCTTATTGTTAGAAAGCGGATACATTCAAAAACAGCAAGGAAAAGGCTCCATCGTTTTAGATGTTAAAAGATTTAATTTCCCAGTCTCTGGTTTAACAAGCTATAAAGAACTGCAAGAAACACAACATATAACTGGTAAGACGATTCTGACAGCGAATCAGCGTCAATTACTGCCCAAACACGTTATTCAACAACTCGGTATGCCTGCGGACACAGAAGTCCATTATATTGAACGTCAGCGTCAAGTAGATGGCGAATGCGTGATTTTAGATAAAGACTACTTAATGACCTCCATCATTCCACAGATACCTGATAAAGAAGCTGAAAATTCCTTATACCGTTATATCGAAGATGGATTAGGACTAACAATCGGATACGCTCAAAAAGAATTTACGGTTGAGCCAATTACTAAAGATGACAAGCTATTGATGGACTTACACAACGATTCTCATGTAGTCGTAGTCAGGAGTACGGTATATTTAGAAGACACTCGATTTTTCCAATACACCGAATCCCGCCACAGACTCGATAAATTCAGATTTGTAGACTTCGCCAGAAGAAAAACACCCTAGAGATTGGAGCAGAGCGCTTAGACTACTGGCTATAAGAAGAGAGCTGGACAAGGCGTTTAAGTTGCCTTGTCCAGCTCGTCTACAGAGCACAAACTAAAACACACTCCCAAAACTATGAACGATTTTGTTCAGCAGGGAGTGTGTTTTGTTGTCTATTTACCTTAAGCGAGCGGACAAAGCCAACTTGTTTAACAACCCTGCCGTTGTCTCTGCTTTTTATGCCTATCAGGAGGGCTGCATTCTCTTACCTGACTTATCGATCTCAAAATCATTGCCACAAGTCAGGTAACTCTTCTTTATCTGACTTGTGGAGATGAAAATCTGAGGCACAAGTCAGCTTTAAGAGATAAACCTGACTTGTGAGTGCCAGAATATTTCTCACAAGTCAGCTAACGGCCTTTTACCACGCTATTGTCCAGAACTTCATACCTGCACTAAGCAAATACCCATTCATTTAACAGAAAACACCCTAAAATGAGACTATAGAGTCCGCATTTTAGGGTGTTCTCATTTTGTTTTGTTCTAACACTTATTTTTCAAACAAGTAAGCTGCCGTTTCATAAGCTCCCAAAGTAATGGAAGAACCTAATGATCGTTCTTCTCCATTACCAATAAGGAATTTACTACTACGGTTTTGAAATTCTTCAGGAACATCGATCGCTACCGGATCAGCATAGAAATGGTTCAGCACTAATAACTGCTGCCCTTCATATTCTCTTACATAAGCGTAGACGTTGGGATGATCCATCATTATTCCACGATAGCTGCCTTCAGAAATAACTTTCATTTCTTTTCTTAAAGCAATCAATCGTTTGTAGTATTCTATAATCGAACCGTTTGCTAATTCATTTTCAACATTGATTTCATGAAAATTATCAGTCACTTTCAACCAAGGTTCCCCAGTTGTAAAACCAGCATTCAATTCATTTGTCCATTGCATCGGTGTGCGACTGTTGTCTCTCGATTTATCTCTGATGATTTCCATAATTTCTTCATGTTGCATACCTTTTTCAGATAGTTCTTTATAGGCATTGAGGGTTTCAACATCCGCAAAATCTTGAATATCGGAATAATTCGGATTGGTCATCCCAATTTCTTCGCCTTGATAAACATAAGGAGTTCCTCTTAGTAAATGAATGGTTTGAGCATGAAGTTTAGCCGAGGCTTCAAAATGATTTACCGGATCCCCAAAGCGACTGATTGATCTGGGTTGGTCATGGTTGTTCCAGAACAAGGCATTCCATCCATTCCCTTTTGACATCCCATCTTGCCACTCATCCAATATTCTCTTTAATTCCATGAAATCAAAGTCCATTTTAGTCCATTTTTCGCCCTCAACGTAATCCACTTTCAAATGATGGAAACTAAAAATCATAGACAGCTCTTCATTTTCTGGATTAGAGTATTGAACTCCATTCGGCACTGTCGTAGAAGACATTTCTCCAACTGTCATGATGTCTTCATATCGGCCAAATGTGCGTTGGTTCAATTCACGCAGAAATTCATGTGCGATTGGTCTGTCAGTATAACGTGCTTTCCCTATACCGTCTTCTGCATCCAACAGTACTTCATCTTTACCGATAACATTGATCACATCAAAACGAAACCCTTTTACGCCTTTTTCCAGCCAGAAGTTCACGATGCTAAAGAGCTCTTCGCGCACTTCAGGATTACGCCAATCTAAGTCAGCTTGGGTAACATCGTAAAGGTGCAGATAATATTGATCAGTATCTCCAAATTTTGACCATGATGGACCTCCGAATTTGGAAGCCCAGTTTGTAGGCAAACTGCCGTCCGCTTTCGCTTCTCTTAAAATATAGTAATCTTGGTATTTCTTCTCTCCAGCCAAAGCTTTTTGAAACCATTCATGTTCTGTAGAAGTATGGTTCAGCACCATATCCAGCATAAGTCCCATACCATTTTCTTTTGCTTTAGATACCAACTCATCAAAATCAGCCATTGTTCCAAATAATGGGTCTATTTCTGTATAATGTGCAACATCATAGCCATTATCGTTTTGTGGTGAAATAAAGAATGGATTAAGCCATAACATGTCTACACCTAGTCTTGCTAAATAAGGAATTTTTTCAATGATCCCCCTTAGATCCCCTACTCCATTTCCGTCCGAATCATTAAATGACTTTGGATAAATTTGATAAACGACTTTTTCATGCATGTTACTCACAGAATCCCTGCCTTCTTATAGTTGATTAATTTCTTGATTACGAACCTAATTTAGGTTGTGGTAGATCATCGATTCCCATTTTGCTGAATCGTTTGTTTTTGCTGAATACAAATGTCAATACAAAAGGTACTACGATAGCGATAGCCATACAAACTAGGAAAATTACCCAATATTGATTTTGGATAGACAAGATACCTGGAAGTCCACCAACACCAATTGAGTTTGCTGTTACGTTAAAGATAGATGCGACCAACCCGGCAATTCCTGAACCAATCATCGCTGCAAAGAACGGGTACGCATATTTAATATTGATACCGAACATCGCCGGTTCAGTAACTCCCAAGTAACAAGAAATAGCTGCTGGGATTGAAATATCGCGTTCTTCTTTGTTGTCGCGGTTGATGAAGATAATCGCCAATACTGCTGAACCTTGAGCAATATTAGATAAAGCGATCATCGGCCATAAGTTTGTTCCGCCAAAGTCAGCTACTAACTGCAAGTCGATTGCATTTGTCATATGGTGCAATCCAGTAATAACCAGTGGCGAGTAGAATGTTCCAAATAATAGACCAAACAACCAACTGAATGAACCTGTCAAACCAGAGTAGACAACATTTGAGATCCAGTCTCCAATTTGCCAGCCAATTGGTCCTAAAACCGTGTGAGCAATCAATACTGTCGGTACTAATGCAAATAACGGAACAAAAATCATCGAGATGGCTTGCGGGATGATTTTACGTAAACCCAGTTCCAAGTAAGCCAATACGAAACCAGCCAACATCGCCGGAATAACTTGAGCTTGGTAACCGATCATATCGATTTGGAAGAACCCAAAGTCCCAAAATGGAATCTCTGTTGCTTCAGCTACTCCATAAGCATTTAATAATTGTGGAGATACTAATGTAATACCAAGTACAATACCAAGAATTTGTGTTGTTCCCATTTTCTTAGCAATACTCCACGTGATTCCTACTGGCAAGAAGTGGAAGATCGCTTCACCAATCAGCCATAAGAAAGAGTTAACCCCATTCCAGAATTGAGATACTTGAACGATCGTATTGTAAATAGGGTCTCCAGCTGCATTAACTTGTGGTACACCATCTACTATTGCTTGTCCAAGTGTTTCCATTGGAATGGCTTCCAAAATATTACGGAACCCTAAAATAAGACCCCCAACAACGATTGCTGGAATAATAGGTGAGAAAACTTCTGCCAATACCGACATTGCACGTTGCAATAGGTTTTGGTTTTGCTTACTGGCTTTTTTCACATCATCTTTTGAAACGCCGGATTTTCCGGAAACCTTTTCAAATTCATTGTAAAAAGTAGCTACATCATTTCCAATAATAACCTGATATTGTCCTGCTTGTGTAAAGGTACCCTTTACTGCTGGAATTTTTTCGATCTTTTTGTTGTCTGCCTTGCTCGGATCGTTCAATACAAACCGCATACGTGTCGCACAATGAGTAACAGCTGAAATGTTATCTGATCCACCAATATCCTCAAGCAACTGTTTTGCATCTTGCTTAAAATCTGCCATCTTGTTTCCTCCTTAAAAAAATGTAATAAGTGCTGAAAAAAATTATTTAACTTGTATATACAAGTTTATTATAACGTTTTTTATTATTATTGCAAGCGTTTTAAAAACAAGTTTCGATTTTGTTCAGCTTTCCTCTACAATAAAGGGATAGATTCACTATTTTTAGATTGTTATTTTCCTTGGTTTGTTGAAATGAGAGAGTGGCTTAAGTGCTCGGACGATGAACTTGTCTGGTTAGCGAAGAGATGTTTACTATGGGGACTTTAAAAGAATGACGGTACCGTAAAACAGTCACAGATACCTTTCACGCTCCTTTCGTTTCTTTAGTTTTAATGTAGCTCGCTTCCCTTATTTATGCAAAAAAAAGCCTTCATCAAAGTGAATTCTTTGATGAAGACTTCTGCGTTTAAAGATTGAATGATTATATTTGTTTATCCGAAGGTTCTACTACCAAATAACGATGTGGCTCTCTGCCTTCTGAATGAGTGGTTACCCATTCGTTTTGACTGAGATAATAATGTATGACCTTTCTTTCGAAAGCCGGCATAGGTTCTAGGAACACTGGTTGGTTCGTTTGTTCCACTTTTGATGCCGTACGTTCTGCTAAACGTTTTAGAATAGCTTCCCGACGTTCTCGATAATCTCCCACATTGACTACAGCAACCATCTTCGTTTTTGCTTGACGGTGCAGCAATACTTGTGCCAGAGATTGAAGTGCATTCAAAACTTTTCCATGCTTTCCAATGATGACCCCTGCTTTTTGAGAATCTAAATGAAAAATGACTTGTTTTTCTTTTTGCTCAACACTAATGGTCGCTGGAGCACCAAGTTTTGCAACGACATCTACTAAATAATCAGATACCGTCTCAATAGCTTGGCTATCGTTTCTAGTATTGATATCTTCATTGAAGTCAGTGGATTCTTCCATATCATTTACTTCATTAGGACCCTTCTCAGCTTCAGCAGTTATTGTAACATGGGGAAGTTCAGCTTCACTATCTTCAGTCTTTTCTGGTACGGCTTCGTCTGTGTCAGTAAAAATATCCTTTTCTACTCTAACAGCAGATTTATTTCTGACTGTAACGATCGCATCTTTTTGACCGAATCCAAGAAACCCTTTTTTCCCTTCTTCAATAACCTCAATAGAAGCTTCCTCTTTACTAATTCCTAAAGTGCGTAAAGCTTTGTCAACAGCTTCCTCAGCAGTAGGGGCTTTTGCGGTATACTTATCCATATCTATCCTCCATTCAAAACTGTTAGATAATCATAAAGATTTTATAACCTAAACTACTATTTTTTCTTCACATTACGTTTTGTTTTTTGTGCTAATTTCAACGCTCGTTGACGATCTTTTTCTCGTTGTCTTTCTGCGTCTTCTTTTTCTTGTCGCTCTTTTTTTATTTTAAATGGATTGTTGAACAACAGTGTTTGAGCCACAGAGAATCCATTACTTACTACAAAGTACAATGAAACAGCACTTGGTAATGAAATACTGATGAATAAAATCATGATCGGCATCATGTATGTCATAATAGCCGTTGTCGGGTTAGAACCTGCTTGACTCATACTAGATAACTTAGATGTAGCTAAAGTTAATAGAGCTGCCAAGACTGGTAAAATGAAGTATGGATCCGGTGTTCCTAAGTTTGCCCATAAGAAATCACCTGTACTTAATACTTCCGTACGATTAATTGATTGGTACAATGCAATCAACACAGGCATTTGAATCAATAGAGGTAAACAACCTGCTACAGGATTCACTCCTGCTTCTTCATATAACTTAGATGTTTCGGCTTGTAATTTTTCTTTTGTTTCAGCATCTTTAGAAGAATATTTTTCTTGCAAAGCTTTTAATTGCGGTTGTACATCTGTCATCTTACGACTACTCTTTGTTTGGTAATAAGTAAGAGGCAAAAGAATGATTCGAATAATCAAGGTAAAGGCAATAATACCGATCCCATAATTTCCTCCAAATAAATTAGACAACCAAATAATAACTTGTGAAAAGTTATAGATAACATATCGATCAAAAAAACCAGTACTGTCACTTGTAATCGGACTTGTACCACATGCTGCTAAGACTACAGTCAGTCCCAACATTCCTAATAAAAGAAGTAATCGCTTACGCTTTTTCACGCTGTATTTCCTCCACTTCTCTTCATTTATCCAACATTTTAGCTAACTTCAGAACGTGAATCAAACTTTTTTTGATTTCACTCGTCGACATAGTCGCTGTCGGCTTACGGGCAATAACAATAAAATCTTTATCTGCTTTTAGTTCCGGCTTCAGTTCAGTTAGACTTTGCCGAACTTTGCGTTTTACTGCATTTCTTACAACTGCATTGCCTATTTTTTTCCCAACAGAAAGTCCAACTCTAAAATGAGGCTGATTTTCTTTCTTTAATACATAAACAACAAACTGACGATTTGCTGTGGATTTTCCGTGATGAAAGACTTTTTGAAATTCGGTTTCTTTTTTTACACGATAAGCTTTCCTCATAACGTTCATTCCCTCATCTTACAAATCTTTTTTATAGAGACCTAGTGACTCATTCAAATTTTTGATACAGTCTGCCCCTTTGCATAAAAAATAGAAAAAAAAGACCACTGAGACGGTCAGTGATCTTATGCAGACAATACTTTTCTGCCTTTACGGCGTCTACTTTGCAATACATTACGTCCATTTTTAGTACTCATACGTTTACGGAAACCATGTACTTTTTGACGTTTACGCTTTTTAGGTTGGTAAGTTCTTTTCATGCGTGTTACACCTCCTGAAAAACTATCTTTCTTAAAATTATTAGGATTTTTAAAGACAGTCTTGAACATTCTAATGATAAAAATTAGACTTGTCAAGGACATCTACCCAATTTCAATCATTCACTAAGATATCATATCATAAATGAAATAAACATAAAACAACTTTTTAGCATTTTCTCATATTTGTCACTTTTTTTTATCCTTTTGTCTAAAAAAATCCATTATGCGATGAGTATCGATCAGTCCTAGGCACACTGCAGCTATTTTTTATTTATATATAGAAGAATAGTTCATTTGCATTTTATAGCGCTTCTTTTTAGCAATTCCTAAAAATATTTTTATTTTGACCTTTTTCAATTTTTTTCTTTTTTGATTCCAGTTTTTCCGAAGGAGATTGCTCACGAATTAATAAGCGATTGTTAAACAATGAACATTTTTTCAGGCCTTCTCTGTGCTTTTTCTTGCTCTATAGTTATCCACACACCTATTTTTCTATCCCCATACTCTGTTTTTGCCATTTTTATTTAATAAACTTCTCCACCATGTTTTCCCGCACTTATGCACATACCAACAACTTGTTACTAGGCTGTCGCTTTTCTTTTGTTAAATTTGTGGAAAACTCTCGTAACCATTGATACAAAAGCTTTTAATCTGAATTTTTATCCACAATTTTTCTGGGATAAAAAAAGAAAATCCAAGTTATCCACCTGTTCTTTTTGCCTTGTGGATAACTTTATACACCTCGTCTGGATATATTTTCAACAGGTGGAAAGTACTTGTGGAAAACTTTTATTTATCGTGCTAGAATAGAAAAAGATATTATCTAGGAGTGTGGCTGGTTTTACCATTTCCTTAAAATGTGTGGAAAAGCTCTCTTTGATATTTAAATACATGGAACAATAAGGAATAGATCTAAATGAATTAGAGCCATACTTATTGAAATGAGAACTTTAAACAGGAAGTAATTTCTTTCTCAACCTATTTACAAACAAAATAGCAAAAATACTAATGAAGTACTGGAGCTTTTCTGGCTCTTATTTTTAAAAGGAGGTTTTCTGTTGGATGACTTGCATTCTCTATGGAACTATTTAAAAGAAAAATTTAAAGATTCACTCTCTAAAGTAAGTTATGATACTTGGATAGAATCTGCCAACCCAATCCGTTTGACGGACAAACATGTGATCGTTGAAGTTCCTTCGTCGCTGCACAAAGAATATTGGGAAAACAACCTGACTACGAGAATCGTAGAAAATATTTATGAATTTTCCGGACAAGAGTTATCCCCAATTTTCGTGATCAAAAATGAGGAAGAGGCTATTGCTGCACAAAAAGAATCTTCTGCAACATCTATAGAACAAAAAAATCCATTCAAAAAGAATGCCTTGTTAAATGACAAATACACATTTGATACTTTTGTTATTGGTAAAGGAAATCAAATGGCCCATGCCGCAGCTTTAGTTGTAGCTGAGGAACCTGGTACTATTTACAATCCATTGTTCTTTTATGGAGGAGTTGGTTTAGGAAAAACCCATTTGATGCATGCTATTGGTCATCAAATGTTATTATTGAATCCAGATGCAAAAATTAAATATGTAAGTAGTGAAACTTTTGCCAATGATTTCATTAATTCAATTCAAAACAAAACACAAGAAAAATTTCGTCAAGAGTACCGGAATGTAGACTTATTATTGGTAGATGATATTCAATTTTTTGCAGATAAAGAAGGAACGCAGGAAGAATTCTTCCATACGTTCAATGCTTTATACGATGATCGCAAACAAATCGTTTTAACAAGTGATCGGCTGCCTAATGAAATACCAAAATTACAAGAACGTCTTGTATCTCGCTTTGCATGGGGGTTATCTGTTGATATCACACCGCCAGATTTAGAAACACGTATCGCTATTTTGCGTAAAAAAGCTAATGCTGAAAGATTAGAGATTCCGGATGATACGTTAAGCTACATTGCAGGACAAATCGATTCAAACATTCGCGAACTCGAAGGAGCTTTAGTACGCGTTCAAGCTTATGCCGCGATCGTGAGTCAAGAAATTACGACAAGTTTAGCAGCTGATGCACTAAAAAGCATGCTTCCATCTTCTAAACCCACAACCATTACGATCAAAGATATCCAATCTGTTGTCAGCAAATATTATCAAATTTCGATGGTTGATTTGAAAGGTAAAAAGCGAGTGAAATCCATTGTTTTGCCACGTCAGATCGCAATGTACTTATCTAGAGAATTGACTTCCAGCTCATTGCCTAAGATTGGGGCTGAATTTGGAGGAAAAGATCATACGACCGTTATTCATGCGTATGAAAAAATTGCGCAAGCTTTGACGACAAATGATCAGTTAAAAAAAGAAATCAGCGAATTGAAAAAAACATTTAGTTGATAAAGGAAATAAATCTCTTTTTTAACATGTGGATAACTCGTTGAGTTTTCCCGAGCTTTTACACAAGTTATCAACATGTGTAAAAGTCTCTGTCGTTTGGGTTCATGTGCGTTATCCACAGTATCAACAAGCCCTACTACTATTACTAAAGTAATTACTCTATTAAAACTAAACAGTCGGAGGTTAATTTATGAAATTTACAATTCATCGAAGTGCTTTTTTAAACAACTTAGCTGACGTACAAAGAGCTATTTCGTCAAAAACAACGATCCCTATTCTTACAGGTGTTAAAATCATTGCTTCCCAAGAAGGACTTACCTTAACAGGTAGCGATTCAGATATTTCAATTGAAGCTTTTATCCCTGTTGAAGATGACAAAAATCAATTGAACATTGAAAAAACAGGGGGTATTATTCTTCAAGCCCGTTTCTTCAACGAAATCGTTCGAAAATTACCAGATGACAAAATGACTATTGAAGTATTGGATCATTTCCAAACACAAATCACTTCAGCATCAGCTTCATTTACGATCAATGGACTGGATCCAAATAATTACCCACATTTACCAGTTATTGACAGCAATGAATCTTTTATTTTGAATGTTAATTTATTCAAACAAGTGATCTCACAAACGGTTATTGCAACGTCTACTCATGAAAGCCGCCCAATTTTGACAGGGGTCAATATCGTTATCGAAAACCAAACATTATCTGCTGTAGCAACAGACAGCCACCGTTTAAGTCAACGGATCATCCCTTTGACAATGAGTGAAGAACAAGCACAACAGAAATACAAAATCATTATTCCTGGAAAAAGTTTAACGGAACTTTCTAAAATTCTAGAAGAAGATGCCGAAACTGCTGAAATGATGATCACCGAAAATCAGGTATTGTTTAAAACAGAGAATTTATATTTTTATACACGATTGTTAGAAGGGATTTATCCTGAAACACAACGTTTGATTCCTGATACATCTTCTACAAGTGTTGTTTTTAATGCGAATTCTTTACTTGGGTCTATTGAACGTGCTTCGCTTCTTTCTCATGAAGGAAAAAACAATGTCGTTAAGCTAGCTGTATCAAAAGATAGAGTGGAAATTTCTGGAAATTCTCCTGAAATTGGAAATGTCCAAGAAGAAATCAACTTTCAATCATTTGAAGGGGAAGCAATCGAACTATCATTTAATCCGGATTATATGAAAGATGCACTAAGAACATTTGGACAATCAGATATTTTGATTAAATTTACATCTCCAATCCGCCCATTTGTCATCGTGCCATCGGAAGACGGAAAAGAATTTGTTCAACTGATTACGCCAGTACGCACATTTTAAGGGCTTTGCGTAAGACGGTTATAAACACACAAAACTTAAAGCAAACCGATTTTGTTGCATATTTATCAATCAAATAATTAAAAAAAACACAGTTCGAGACTTTTTATCTCAGACTGTGTTTTTTTATGTGCATAGATTTATATAGGCAAATTTTTCGTTTCTAGCTATTTTCGGTCCATTTAGGTAGTTTAGACGTTTTTTAGGTAAAAACGAAAGAAACACGTTTATTTTAAGATAAATTTGTAAAATAGCCGAAAAAGGAGTATAATAAAACCAAGACATAAAAGAGATTTGCGTGGATTTTTACGTTCCACGCTTATTTTATTGAAAAGCAGGTGACAAGATGAAAGAAACGGTCTTAATAGACAGCGAATATATTACATTAGGACAATTGCTGAAACATGTCGATATTATTTCAAGCGGCGGCATGGCTAAACATTTTTTAGCAGAAAACAGTGTCTTTTTAGACAATGAGTTGGAAAATCGCAGAGGCAAGAAGATTTTTCCTGGATCGATCGTAGAAATTCCAGGTGAAGGAACGTATTTTATTCAACATGAATCTTCAGAAGAACTTTCTGAGGAATCGCGCTAATGTATATCAATGAAATGAAACTGACGAATTATCGAAATTATGCAGATGCTGAGGTAACTTTTTCAAATGGAATCAATGTTTTTTTGGGAGAAAATGCTCAAGGAAAGACCAATTTGATGGAAGCTATCTATGTTCTTGCGATGGCTAGAAGCCATCGGACTTCAAGTGATAAAGAACTGATTCAATGGGAAAAAGATTTTGCTAAAATCAGCGGCAGAGTCCAGAAAAAGAATTCTTCTTTTCCCTTGGAAATCGTTTTGTCCAAAAAAGGCAAGCAAGCGAGATTCAACCATTTAGAGCAGAAAAAGTTGAGCTCTTATATCGGAAATTTGAATGTGATTTTATTTGCCCCGGAAGATTTGTCTCTAGTGAAAGGTTCTCCTTCTGTGCGGCGTAAATTTGTGGATATGGAACTGGGACAAATGAATCCCGTTTATTTGCACCATTTAGTAGAGTACCAGCACTTGTTAAAGTCGCGGAATCTGTATTTAAAACAGTTGAGTATGAAACAAGCTTCAGATTTAACCTTTTTAGAAGTGTTAACTGAACAAATGGCTGCCCACGGAGCTTCGATTTTGGCGGAGCGCTTTTTATTTGTCGAACAATTGCAAAATTGGGCTCAAACTATCCATCAAGAGATCTCTAAACAAAAAGAAGTGCTGGAAATACACTATCATTCCAGTGTTCCTTTAGAGAATCCAACTGATAAGGATGCTAATTATATCCATCTGATGGATACGTATAAAGCAAACCAAACAAGAGAATTAGAACAACGTACAACGCTTACTGGTCCACATCGAGATGATTTAAAGTTTTATGTCAACGGAAAAAATGTCCAGACGTATGGATCACAAGGACAACAACGAACGACTGCACTGAGTGTAAAACTGGCGGAGATCAATTTGATGCAGGAAATGACCGGTGAGTATCCTGTATTGTTGTTAGATGATGTGTTGTCTGAATTAGATGACAGCAGACAAACTCATTTATTAAAAGCGATTCAAAATAAAGTACAAACTTTTTTAACAACCACTAGTTTAGATGGCATTGAGAAAAACCTTATCGAAGCTCCAAGAGTTTTTAATATCGATCAAGGACAAGTAGAAATGGAGAGTGAATAAGCGTGGCAGAGGAAATGAGAAGCAGAGCTGATCTTGCAAAGGACTATAATGCAAGCCAAATCCAAGTATTAGAAGGATTAGAAGCTGTACGTAAACGCCCTGGTATGTATATTGGTTCAACAAGTAAAGAAGGTTTACACCATTTAGTATGGGAGATCGTAGATAATTCGATCGATGAAGCTCTAGCAGGATTTGCGGATGAAATTGATATTACTATTGAAGCGGATGACAGTATCACTGTTGTGGATAATGGACGTGGGATTCCAGTAGATATTCAAGAAAAAACCGGTCGTCCAGCAGTTGAAACAGTATTTACCATTTTGCATGCTGGAGGAAAGTTCGGCGGTGGAGGATACAAAGTTTCAGGTGGTCTACATGGGGTAGGTTCCTCTGTTGTTAATGCGTTATCTTCTGCTTTAGATGTTTATATTCATAAAGATGGAAAAATATACCACCAAGCTTTTGAGCGCGGAGCAGTAATGAATGATTTAGAAATCATTGGAGACACTGATCGCCATGGAACAACCGTTCATTTTATGCCGGATCCAACGATTTTTACAGAAACAACTACATTTGATTTTGATAAATTAGCTATTCGCGTTCGTGAATTAGCCTTTTTAAATCGAGGTTTGTCTATATCAATCGAAGACAAACGCAATCCAGATCAAGAAAAATACGATTACTTTTATGAAGGCGGAATTAAAAGTTACGTTGAGTTTTTAAATGAAAATAAAGAGGTTATTTATCCAGAACCGATTTTCTTGGAAGGCGAACAAGAAGGTATCGCGGTTGAAGTTGCTATGCAGCATACAGACGGGTACCATTCTAATTTAATGAGTTTTGCGAACAATATCCATACCTATGAAGGTGGAACACATGAGTCAGGGTTCAAAACAGCTTTGACACGTGTTGTAAATGATTACGCTCGTAAAAACAAATTGATGAAAGATAACGAAGACAATTTGAGCGGGGACGATGTACGTGAAGGATTAACAGTAGTAGTCTCTATCAAACATCCGGATCCTCAATTTGAAGGACAAACAAAAACAAAATTAGGAAATTCTGAAGCTCGTACTATAACAGATCGCCTATTTTCTACACATTTTGACCGCTTTTTGATGGAAAATCCGCAAACGGCTAAAAAAATCGTTGAGAAAGGTTTACTGGCGGCAAAAGCTCGTTTAGCTGCTAAACGAGCAAGAGAAGTGACGCGTAAGAAGAGTGGACTGGAGATCAGCAATTTACCTGGTAAATTAGCAGACTGTTCAAGTAAAAATCCAGAAATCAGCGAATTATTCATCGTTGAGGGGGATTCAGCGGGCGGTTCTGCTAAACAAGGCCGTTCACGTATCTTCCAAGCCATTTTACCGATTCGTGGTAAAATATTGAACGTTGAAAAAGCCTCATTAGATCGTATTTTAGCGAATGAAGAGATTCGTTCATTATTTACAGCTATGGGGACTGGTTTTGGAGAAGAATTTGATGTGTCTAAAGCGCGTTACCATAAATTAGTGATTATGACCGATGCCGATGTTGATGGCGCTCATATTCGTACATTACTCTTAACTTTATTCTATCGTTTTATGCGTCCAGTCGTAGAAGCGGGCTATGTTTATATTGCTCAACCACCTTTGTATCAAGTAAAACAAGGGAAAAAAGAAGTCTATTTAGATAGTGATGAAGAACTAGAGAATTATTTGAAAGAGATTCCTGCTAGTCCACGACCTTCTATCCAACGTTATAAAGGACTTGGAGAGATGGATGCTGAACAATTATGGGATACAACAATGAATCCTGAGCACCGAAGAATGTTGCGGGTAACGGTAGAAGATGCAGCGGATGCAGATAAAGTTTTAGATATGTTGATGGGTGACCGAGTAGAACCCAGACGTGATTTTATTGAGACCAATGCTAAATATGTTCAGAACTTAGACATTTAATCAAGGAGGGGAAAAAATGACAGAAAATAATTACGATAGAAAAATAGAAGATATTAATTTGTCAAAAGAAATGCGTACGTCATTCCTTGATTATGCTATGAGTGTTATTGTTGCTAGAGCATTACCAGATGTTCGTGATGGACTAAAACCAGTGCACCGTCGTATTTTATATGGAATGAATGAGCTGGGAGTAACTCCAGATAAAGCACACAAAAAATCCGCACGTATTGTAGGAGATGTTATGGGGAAATACCATCCTCATGGAGATAGTGCGATCTATGAATCTATGGTACGGATGTCACAAGATTTTAGTTACCGTTATCCTTTAGTAGATGGACATGGAAACTTTGGTTCCGTCGATGGTGACGGCGCTGCGGCGATGCGTTATACTGAAGCACGTATGGCAAAATTAGCTACGGAAATGTTGAGAGATATCAACAAAGATACGATTGACTTCATAGATAACTACGACGGTACTGAACGAGAGCCTGAGATTTTACCTGCACGCTTTCCAAACTTACTGGTAAATGGAGCAACAGGTATTGCTGTTGGGATGGCAACAAATATCCCGCCGCATAACTTAACTGAAATCATTTCAGGTTTGCAAATTTTGATGGAGAATCCAGAAGCTACTACAGCCGACTTGATGGAAGCTGTTCCTGGTCCTGACTTTCCAACAGGCGGTCTAGTCATAGGAAAATCAGGAATCAGAAAAGCTTACGAAACTGGAAGAGGCTCAATTACATTACGGGCTAAAGTGGACATTGAAATATTAAAAAATGGACGAGAACGCATCATTGTTTCTGAGATCCCTTATATGGTCAACAAAGCTCGCTTAGTATCTCGCATCGCTGAATTAGCTCGTGAGAAACGGTTAGAAGGAATCACGGACTTAGCGGATGAATCTGACCGTGATGGAATGCGTATTGTTATTGATGTACGAAGAGATGTGAGTGCGAGTGTAGTATTAAATAACTTGTATAAGATGACCTCTATGCAAACTTCTTTTGGATTTAACATGCTGGCTATTGTGAATGGTGAACCAAAAGTTCTTGGCTTGAAGAGTATCCTTGAAGAATATTTAAAACACCAAGAAATCGTTATTCGCAGAAGAACAGCTTTTGACAAGAAAAAAGCTGAAGCTAGAGCACATATTTTAGAAGGTTTAAGAATTGCTTTGGATCATATAGATGAAATTATTTCTATTATCCGCAGTTCACAAACAGCTGATTTAGCTAAACAAACATTGATCAGTCGTTTCGATTTATCGGATAAACAATCTCAAGCTATTTTAGATATGCGTATGGTCCGTTTAACTGGATTAGAACGTGAAAAAATTGAAGGCGAATATTTAGAGTTGTCTTCATTAATTGCCGATTTAGCTGACATACTAGCCAGACCTGAACGAATTCATAAGATCATTGAAGATGAATTGGCTGAGGTTCAAGCTAAATTTGGAGATGAACGTCGTACTGAATTACTAGTAGGCGAATTGTTGAGCATTGAAGATGAAGATTTAATCGAAGAAGAAAATAGTGTTATTACATTAACTAACAATGGTTATATTAAACGTCTTCCTAGTTCTGAGTTTAAAATCCAAAATCGTGGCGGACGCGGAGTTCAGGGTATGGGAGTACACGATGATGATTTCATCGAAACCTTAGTATCTTGTTCAACTCACGATACATTGCTGTTCTTTACCAATAATGGAAAAGTATACCGGTCTAAAGGGTATGAGATTCCAGAGTATGGTCGTACTGCCAAAGGGATACCAGCAATCAATTTACTTGGCATTGATTCTGGAGAGAGCATCCAAGCTATCATCAACGTACGAGGAGAAGCAGAAGAAGGGTTATATCTTTTCTTTACTACTCGAAAAGGGACGGTTAAACGGACAGCTGTAACAGAATTTGCAAATATTCGCAGCAATGGTTTGAAAGCTATCTCGCTAAATGAAGATGATGAACTGATGACAGTTTCTGTAACTGATGGAAACCAAAACATCATTATTGGAACTCATGAAGGACTAGCAGTAAGCTTCCATGAAAGCAAAGTTCGTAATATGGGACGTACTGCCCGAGGAGTTCGTGGTATTCGCGTAGCAGAAGATGATTACGTAGTCGGTATGGATCTACTGAAAGAAGACTCTGAAGTATTGATCATTACTGAAAAAGGATACGGTAAACGTACTGCTGCAAGCGAATATGCTATTCGCGGACGCGGAGGTAAAGGGGTCAAAACAGCTAATATTACTGAGAAAAATGGTAAATTAGTGGGTTTAACTACAGTTAACGGAAAAGAAGACGTCATGCTGATCACCAACTCCGGTATTATTATCCGTATTGGCGTAGGAACTATTTCTCAAACTGGACGTGCAACATTAGGCGTTCGTTTGATGCGCCTAGCAGATGGCGTGATAGTTTCTTCTATGGCGAAAGTAGAACCGGAAGAAGAGGAAGAGTTGTCAGCAGATACTAAAAATACCAGCGAAGTAATCAATGGTTCAGATGGTGAAATCGAAATTCTTTCAGAAGAAGAAATGGCTGAAGAGATTGAATCTGAAGACGCAGATACAGAAGAATAGATTAATCATGTATAGAAAGAAAGAGGGCTGAATATCGAAATTCAGTCCTCTTTTTTTACCGTTTATATTGGAACACTATTCTGGACTAAATCAATGAAGTATCACGACCACATCATACGTATAAAAAAATTTAAATAAAAAATAAGATTACGAATGCTCTCGGCTCTGCTAAAAGAAAAATGCGGAGGCGGGCGACATGAACGAGATTTTCCATCTGTTGAGTGAAGTGAAAGACTTCGGTCTTCATTATGAGATAGACCTGCTTTCTTTGAACTTCCCGAAATATTTAGACACGCTTTTTAAGCTGTGACTCGTTTGAGACCCGTGATATTTCTGGAGGAATAGGGGTTGCTTGTAGCCATGTAAAAGATGAAATGTGAATTACGGAGCGTTGGCGCTTCAGCGCTTACGATTCCGTTTGAAGCTTGAAAGTCTGGAGACTACAGGCTCCAGACGGTCCCATGGCTTTCCGCAAGCAAACCCGTCCATCCCGGAGGAAATTTCACCTCATAGAGACGCCCCTACTCATTAAGAGAGCGGTTTAAAAAGAAGACCTTAATTTTTTTGGGAGAAAGTACTTTTCATGCGTATAACGTGTATCACGACATTTAG
>NZ_JBGQQW010000030.1:0-47308 GCF_045528485.1 Desemzia sp. FAM 23990 | reverse complement strand
CATTTCAGTAAAAGTGCAAGGTTTTGTTTAACATCCTATAAAAAACCCTTGCATCTATTATATCAATCATTAGTTGTAAAAGGCAGCAGAATAAGCATAGTTTATTATTCAGTAGACATTATTTATTTTTTAGTTTAGCTGAGATATTTCCCTTAAAAATAAACAGACCTACAAATTCTTTCTTTAGACAATTTGTAAATGTACCCGTATGACTTGAATTGAACAATTGTATCTTTGAAAATAATCAGAATCCTAAATCAACATAGTGATTATGCTATACTAAACAAACAACAACCACCAAAGGAGTTCTAACATGAAAAGTTTAGTTTTAGCAGAGAAGCCGTCTGTGGGGCGCGATATTGCTCGTGTGCTTGGCAGTACCAAGAAAGGGAAAGGCTACTTTGAAGGAGATCAATACATTGTTACTTGGGCACTGGGACATCTAGTGACATTAGCTGACCCCGAGACCTATGACCAAAAATACAAAACCTGGAATTTGAATGATTTGCCTATGTTGCCTGATGATATGAAATTGACCGTCATTCGCAATTCCGGCAGCCAGTTCAATGCCGTCAAATCACAACTGAAGCGTAAAGACGTATCTGAAGTTATCATTGCGACGGATGCTGGTCGTGAAGGAGAATTGGTTGCTCGTTGGATTATTGAAAAAGCCAATGTCCACAAACCGATGAAGCGCCTGTGGATATCTTCCATTACTGATAAAGCCATCAAAGAAGGCTTTAAAAACCTGAAGCCCGCTAAAAATTACGAGACGCTTTTTCAAGCTGCCGTGGCTCGTTCCCAAGCAGACTGGTATATCGGATTGAACGCCAGCCGTGCATTGACGACCAAATACAATGCCCAATTGAATTGCGGTAGAGTTCAGACACCAGTGGTTCAAATCATTGCGCAACGCGAAGAAGAGATTAACCAGTTCAAACCAAAAACGTTTTACGGAGCAGATGCTACTACAGACTTATCCTTAAAACTGGGCTGGCAAGATCAAAAAACAAAAGACACAAAAACATTTGATCAACAGAAAATCAGCCAATTGGTCCACACGCTTGATGGCAAAAACGCTGTCGTGACCAACGTGGTAAAGAAACCTAAAAAGACGTTCTCTCCTGCTTTGTACGATTTAACGGAACTGCAGAGAGATGCTTATCAAGCATACGGTTATTCAGCTAAAGAGACACTGAACCTGATGCAAACACTTTATGAGCAGCACAAAGTGTTGACTTATCCACGGACAGATTCTCGTTATTTGACGACAGATATCGTACCGACTCTGAAAGACCGTATCAAAGTGAGTGCTCACGGAGAATACAAAGCGATTGCTAAAAAATTATTGAACCAACCGACTAAAGCACAAGCTTCCTACGTCAACGATCAAAAAGTTTCTGACCACCATGCCATTATTCCGACAGAACAAGTCGTGCCTATGCAACAGTTATCAGCTAAAGAACGCCATATCTATAATCTGGTTGTGAAGCGATTCTTCGCTGTCCTATTACCTGCACACGAATACGAACAGTTTACGTTGACCGCTACTATTGGTTCAGAATCTTTTACTGCCAAAGGCAAAACCGTCACCAAATTAGGTTGGAAAGAAGTCAACACTGGTGCAAATGCCAAAGAAGATATTTCAGGTAAGTCTCTTTCTTCTATTAAAGTTGGCGATACGTTAAATGTTTCGTATATTAACGAGACTTCGGGACAAACAAAAGCTCCAGCATACTTCAATGAAGCTACTTTGCTGACAGCGATGGAGAACCCTGGTCAATACATGGCTCAAAAAGATCAAGCCTTATCTAAAACGCTGAAAGCTACCGGTGGGCTTGGAACAGTAGCCACTCGAGCAGATATCATCGACAAATTGTTCAAGTCTTTCTTACTCGAGAAAAAAGGCAACAATATTCATGTAACATCAAAAGGGAAACAGCTCTTAGAATTGGTTCCTGCCGACTTGAAGTCCCCTGAACTAACGGCTGAATGGGAACAACAACTGGAGTCAATCGCTAAGGGAAAACTGACAAAAGAACGATTCGTAGGAGATATCAAGAAATTCACCAAAGAATTAGTGACTGAAATCAAACAAACAGACGGAAAATTCCGCCACGAAAACTTGTCGACCAAAACTTGTCCAGACTGTGGCAAACCGATGTTGGAAGTGAACGGTAAAAAAGGCAAAATGCTGGTCTGCCAAGACCGCGAATGCGGCTACCGCAAAAACGTTTCTCGTCAATCGAATGCACGCTGCCCGAATTGCAAGAAAAAGATGTCTCTTAGCGGTGAAGGAGACGGTCAAATCTTTACGTGTACGTGCGGTTACCGAGAAAAATTGTCCGCGTTCAAAAAACGTCGTGAACAATCCGGATCTGGTAAAGCAGATAAACGAACCGTTCAGAAGTTTATTAAGCAGCAAAAACAAGAAGAACCGGAAGACAATGGATTGTTTGATGCGTTGAAAGGTTTAACATTTGATGAATAAGCAACTATAGCTAATAGTAAAAATCCCTCTTTGAGACAGCCTTGTTGTTCTCAAAGAGGGATTTTTTCGATTGCAAAAGACTATAACATGGGTAAGTGTAAAGAATAAAAACGGTTCTACAATATTTGATGGTGGTAAGTAAAAACTACATTTCTATTTCATTCAAAACCTTTTAAAAACTCAGTCCTAGACATTTATGGAGGAATATGGGGGTTGCTTATAGCCGAGCCATGAGATGTGATTTTCGACTCAAGGCTGGGCCTATAAGCAACCCAAAAAATCAGAGTAAAATCTAGTTTTTTGGGTCGTTTTTTATAGCAACGTCTAGGGAATAACTTAAGCTACAAGTGGTTCAAGAATAACTAATAGGTCTTTTGGGCGATCACTTATTCACGAAAAAACAGGGTATTTCTCCTCACTCTATCTTTAAACACTGCCGAAATAGTAAAAAAATGAGCCTGATATAGCCAGCGGGACTGTTGTTTTAGTTTATTGATCAAGTGAGCCTTAATTTAATGTTCACTTGATCAATAACTCTACTTTATTAGTCAAGTGAGAACTTAATTTAATGTCACTTGAAGAATAAACTCACTTTATTCTTCAAGTGAGAGCTGTTTCAATACTCACTTGATCAATAACCGTTGTTCACTCACCAAACGAACGTCTCTTTCGCATTGAATAGAGCATTCCATCGGAAGAAACATATCGACATGATTAAGAAACACGCCATGATTCGTTTCACCATTTATTCTGCTACAAACACAAACCCAAACCCCAAGTCCGGTTGAATACCGAACTTAGGCTTAAGCATAATAAAAACTCGAATAAAAGAGTTTCCTCTCCCATTCGAGTCTCGAGTATCCTAAAAGCTCTTCATTTTGCGTTTAACCTAACTATCGCCCTACTAGATGATTTCAATGATCTCTTTCTTGCTGGCTGCATTAGCCGGTGCATAACTGAAAATCAGACCAACCAAGGAAGAAACGCCTAATGAAATCAGAACAGTAACCAGGTCCACTCCGACAGAAAACGGCAATAGCGCTGCTGCGATAGAAGAAAATAACAGACCCAACAAGTAACCGATCACTCCACCGATACTTGTCATCAATACCCCTTCTAGTACAAACTGTGCGCGGATGCTGCTTTGAGACGCCCCTAAGGCACGGCGAATACCGATTTCTTTTGTTCGTTCCGAAACGGAGATGTACATCATATTCATCACACCAATTCCTGCAATAAACAGAGATATTCCGGCTACACTGGCAATAAATAGGGTAATTCCTCCTAACACTTCTGAAATGCCGTCGTCTAAAGCAGACATATCAAAGTGCTCATAGGTTCCCATTGTCCGCATCGATCCGTCTTCTTCAAGTACAGCGATGGCTTCTGCTGCTACATCTGAAGGCAGTGAGCCTCTTGCGACAGTCACTGTTACAGTATCTTCAATTGTGTCTGCATCATGGTATCGCAGGTAACTGCTTTTAGGAAGTTCAATCTCTTCCGGCATAAAACCGGCTAATAAGCCAGATGAATCCAAATCACTTTCGTAGACTCCGACAATCGTATAAAGTTGATCACCTAATGTAATCCCTCTTCCAACGGCATCATCTTCGGTCTCAAATCGATCTTCTACAACAGAAAATGGAACGACAGCTACACGACTTTCATTCCCGTTATCCAACATATCGATCGGTCTGCCCGCAATAACGGGTCTGCCTTTATCCTCAGTCATGACCACATCCAAGTAAGTTTCTTCACCCTCTACCAGGGTAGTTACGGAAGCATAGTCAGAACTCGCTTGATAGATTTCTGCCCCTTGAACACCGGGAATATTTCGAATCATCTGCAAGTCCATTTCAGAAAAGAACGGATCATTTGTCTCATACATCCATTCCATATCCTCTGCCATGAACTGAACATCAACTGTTAATAGTTCTCCTTCGTCTGGATTCAACGATTCCATGACGTAATTTTCAAATCCGCGTCCAATAGACATAATCGTACTGACAGCCGCGATTCCGATAACGATACCAACCATCGTCAAAAAGCTTCGTTTTTTATTTTTCCATAAGGCGTTCCAAGCACCTTTAAAAAAAACTGATGGATTCATACGCTCACCTCACTTCTTCGGTCAATACGCCGTCATGCATATGGACTACTCGATTGCAAAAGCTTACGGTTCCTGGATCATGTGTAACCAGAATGATCGTAACACCTTCTTCTTCATTTAACTGCTTAAAGACATTCATGATATCATCAGACGTTTTCGTATCTAACGCACCTGTCGGCTCATCTGCGATAATGAAATCAGGATTGTTGATGATGGCTCTGGCGATAGCCGCTCTTTGCTGCTGCCCGCCGGATAATTGCTTTGGAAGTTTATTTCCTTTATCTCCAATACCCAATTTCTCCAATAATTCTGCTACTCTTGCTTTTGTTTGACGGTAATTCCAGCCGTCATAAAGCAGCGGCAGTTCAATATTTTCTCGAATCGTCAAGGTTTCGATCAAATTAAAATGCTGAAATACGAATCCTACTCGCTGATTTCTCAATTTAGATAAATCATTATCTGCTTTAGAAGTCACTATCTCATCTTCTAAATAATAATTGCCCAAGTAATTCCGATCAATGAATCCGATCAAATTCAACAAGGTGGATTTCCCTGATCCAGACGGTCCCATAATGGCCAAAAAATCCCCTTTATGGACTTCAAGATCGACGTTTTTCAACACAGGAAACCACTCATCATCTGCTTTATAGGCTTTTCTGATTTTCTCCAGCTTAATCATACATCACCATAACTTCATCACCATCTGCAAGAGCCGTATCTGGATCTAATAACACTTCTTCCTCTACTGCCAATCCCGATTCAATGACATAAAAGTTGCTTTCTTTTGAGACTGTTACTTCTCGTTTTTCTACGATACCCTCTTTATTGACGTAAACAACTTTTGTGCCATCTTCCTCTTCGATTACTGCATTTTGTGGAAGATACATCACGCCTTCACTGTATCCGATTTGGACAGAAAAGCCGTATTGAATCGCTTCTTCCGGAAGAACGGTAAATGGATAGCGAGAAGAAGTAGCTCCTTCTGCTGCCGCTTGCATTGGCAATGAATCGATTTTCGCAATCGTTCCTTTTAATTGGCGGTCAGAGTTCATTAAATAAATATCGACAGGACTATCTACTGAAAGCTTATTGTAGTCATACTCTGATACGGACGATTCAATTTTTAAATCATGCGACATCAGGCGTACAATAGGCTGTTCGCTTAATTGCAAGCTGGCAGGATCAGCTTCATTCAGTTCCACCACCCCTTTAAAATCGGATTGAATCGTTGTGGTAACCCCTTGTCTTAGTTTTTCGATTTCATATGTGATGTCTTCCATCTGATCCGCTAATTCATTCAGCGACATCTCTGCACTTTCAATCGTTGCTTCCGCCTCTGCTTTGCTTGCTTCAGCTTCCATCAGCTTATTTTGAGCGGCTTCAGCTTCAGGGTCAATCATCATCTCTGCTTCACTGTTTTCACCAGCAGCCTGAATTTGACGGTTGCTTTCTTCCATATTCGCATTTGCTGTATTCAATGCTTTTCTTGCATTCGCAAGATCCGTCTGCGCTTCAGCATACCGTTCTTCTAAGCGGCTATACTGGCGATTTTGTTCATCCAGCAACTGCTGATTTTCTTCATTTGTATAGGTAAATAAATCTGTTCCTTCTTCTACTTCCTGTCCATTCTCTACCAATACTTCAGCGATCACACCTTTTGAAGCATCGTAATACTCTTCTTGGACTTCCGCAGCTTGGACTTTCCCGTCAAATAAAATCGGATCTTCTTCTCTCACAATGTGGACTGAATACGCTTGCTCTGCTTCACTCTCAGCACCAGAATTTTGAAAGAACTGGGCAAACACTATAATGATGACCAGTAATCCGATGATGCCTAGCGCTAGAAGTCCTTTTCTATCTCCGACACGCTGTAAAAACGAACGATTGCTTTTTTCTTTAGTTGTTTTTTTCACTGTAGTTTATCCTGCTCTCTATTAAATTTCTAGACTGCTCACAAACATCCAGCCCGCTATAACGATAATAAGACCCAATACTAACCACACTACTTGCACAATAATCATGGCTTTTTTTACATGTCTTTCCTTTTCTTCACCTGAG
The DNA here is from genome assembly GCF_045528485.1 of Desemzia sp. FAM 23990. Lineage (NCBI taxonomy): Bacteria > Bacillati > Bacillota > Bacilli > Lactobacillales > Carnobacteriaceae > Desemzia > Desemzia sp. FAM 23990. Next base: position 40,649 of record NZ_JBGQQW010000030.1, on the reverse strand, counting down.
AAATAAAAGAATAAAAATAGTCCCGTTGTTGCCACACTAAACAATATGCTCACAATTAAATTTTCTTGAAAGCTGAATTGTTGAATCAATACATTCAGTACTGTCGTAATCGCACTAGAATAAAAAATAGCCGACCAGATATCATACTTATAAACGTTTTTTTCTTTAGAAATCCATTGTGTTGGAAACATTGTAAATGCGTATTGCACTCCTGCAACAATAAAACCTGTTATCAGACTGCCAATTCCTCCGAAAATACTGACTCCAACTATCATATCTGACCCCAACTCTGCTTCCACTGTAAAAGCCGCATAAACTCCGAGCACGAAAGACACTACCGCAAAAATCACCACAGCTCCCCTAGGAAACTTCTTACTTTGATTCAGTTCAATTTCTTGATTCATCTTATACTCCTCCATTTATGTATTCTAAATTTAGATTAATTTCTTTTTAAATGATATGTAATGAGTTTTTCTAATTTCCTTCCTTTAAAATCAACCAAAATCTTCGCTACACTAGTTAAAATTGTAACAAACTACTTATAAAATAACAATGTAATTCCTGAAGATAATGAGTTATTTGATGCCTTGAAGTTTGAGAGAATAACATAGACTTCCATCTCTTTCTATCGAACACTAGAACGCGACTTAAACTGTTCCATTTGCTACAATTACTGTGACAGATTTAGCAAACTGGAGATAAGACAGATAAATTGGAGGCATTGTGAAAATGGCTAAATTAATCTACCCTATTAACGTATCATTGGACGGCTATATGGAAGATGAGAACGGCACTATCGAATGGTCGATTTCAGATGACGAGCTTTCTGCATTCTGGACTGACTTCCAACGACCAATCGGCACCTACCTATATGGGCGTGGAATGTACGAATCAATGGTGTATTGGGAGACAGATAAACCTCAGACATCAAGTAACTTTACCGGTGATCAATCAGACACTATGTCGGAGTTTGCACAGCTTTGGCAAAATGCTGAGAAAATTGTGTATTCCCGGACGCTTCAAGAAGTTTCAAGCGCTAGGACTAGGATTGCTCGCGAATTCAATCCTGATGCGATTCGGAAGTTGAAAGAGTCTTCAAGAGCCGATATTACGATTGGTGGACCCGATCTTGCCAAACAGGCTATGAGCATGGGTCTAGTTGACGAGTGTCATTTGCTTGTTCATCCAATCATCTTAGGTGGCGGTATGCGAGCCTTGCCGGATAACCTCCGCATGCAGTTGCAACTGCTCAGTGAGCGTAGCTTCGGAAATGGAGTTGTTCACCTTCACTACCGCATAGTGGTTTAAGTTTAGAAATGATTGATTGACGAATAGGTAATTGTTAAAGTCATTCTGAAAACAAGACAACTCTGTATAGAAAGGGCTATTTTTAACAAGATTTAATTGAAAATGTTATGTAACGTTATTTCTCAAAACAAGGTTGACCTATATACAATTATAAGTATCCTGTTTTATGCAGCTCAATAGTGAAGTCAGGTTTTTCGAGTAGATCGTGAAAAAATAGAAACTATTTTACGATGGCATGACACTGGCTTGTTTACTAACTTTCTCCCTCCTTACAAATCAAACATCTGCTTCCAGAACGCAGCCCAACATGCAGTCTAGTTTCCAAAAAAACACAAAATACCGAACAAGAAGATAACTTCTCATTCGGTATTTTTGCATATTGGAGTAGCGTTATAAATTTTTTGCTCTAGTATTTTCTTCCGCACCCAACTCAACAATCTTCAAGATAGTACTTGTAGCCTTCTCCATGGCTTCCAATGTGACAAATTCAAACTTGCCATGAAAGTTTTCTCCACCAACAAATATATTAGGCGTCGGTAAGCCTTTATACGTAATTTTCGAACCATCTGTCCCGCCACGGAAAGGTTCTACAATAGGCTCGATTCCTAATGCCTTCATTGCGTCCTCCGCTAAATGCACCGGCGTCATATCTTTTTTAATGATGTCGCCCATATTATAGTATTGGTCGTACATTTTATATGAAATCCGCGGATAATCGAATTGAGCATTCATCTGGTTTATCAAATCTTGGAAATGCTGCTTCCGCGATTGGAACTTCTCTGTATCGTGGTCCCGGATGATATAGGTCATCTCCACCTTATCGATGTTTCCTTTTTGTTGACCGAGCATATAAAAGCCCTCATAATCTTTGGTCTTTTCGGGTACTTCCTCTTCTGGCAGCAAGTTATGGAACTGAGCTGCAACAGACAAGGCATTCACCATCCGGTTATAAGCCGTACCGGGATGGACACTCGAACCTTGAATCGTCAACTCTGCTTGTGCCGCGTTAAACGTTTCGTATTCCATCCGGCCTACAGTTCCGCTGTCCAGCGTATACGCAAAATCAGCTGCAAAATGTTCTACATCAAACAAGTCAGCTCCCGTTCCGATTTCCTCATCCGGTCCAAATGCAACCCGGACAGTGCCATGCTTCATTTCGGGATGAGCCAATAAGTATTCCATTGCCGAAATAATCTCAGCCATTCCACTCTTATCGTCAGACCCCAGCAAGGTAGTACCGTCTGTCGTGATCAATGTTTCGCCAACATAATTTTTCAAATTGGGAAACTCGCTGACCGCCATCGTAATATCCAGCTCCTCATTCAATACCACATCTTGTCCATCATAGTTTTCATGAACTAAAGGCTGGATATTTTCGGCATTGAAATCAGCTGTATCGATGTGAGCGATAAACCCAATCGTTGGGATTTCCTTATCTGTATTCGCCGGTAAGGTCGCCGTGACAAAACCATTTGCATCAGTATAAGTCACGTCCGAAAGACCGATTTGTTTCAACTCTTCAACCAGCTTCAATGCAAAATCAACTTGTGATTGGGTAGTAGGTACTGTCTTGCTTGTTGCGTCCGAACGCGTATTCACTTTCGCATAACGGATAAAACGTTCTAATAAATTTTGGTACATGGGCATATTTACTCTTCCTTTTCTCTTTTATTCTGCTGTTACATAAGCATCTTTGAAATCATAACGGGCGCCTACAGAGTGCCGCACGATTCCTTGAATAGCGGGGTCCCATAAAAAGGCTTCCGAACTATGATAAAGTGGTGCGACAGCTACATCATTGACAAAAATCGTCTCCGCTGCCCGTAAATCTTCAAAACGCAGCACTTCGTCATTCGCATGCTCGCCTTCCGCTGCATCCAACAACGCATCAAACTCTGGATTAGCGTAGTGACCATGATTAAAAGTCGTCTCACTATGCCCTAGATCCAACATATTTACTGGATCGGGAATAATGGCATTCCAGCCGCCTAATATCACATCAAAATCTCCACTTCCACCTTTAGTGATGCGGTTGTTTTTTGGAATATTGACGATAGTAACTTCAACACCTTCCAAGTTATTCTGGATTACCCCTTGAATATATTGACTGACTTTTTTGCTCGTTTCGTCGTCATCACCAGTCAATTCAAACTCAATCGTATCGGTTCCTAATTCTTGTTTGGCAGCATCGAGGTATTCTTGAGCAGCGTCCAAATCAAACCCTTCATAATCGGGCTGACATGCAGTAAAATCTTCCCCGATTTCAGGGTCTACTGCAAAATTATCCGGCACAAAAGCTGTAGTAGGACGAGATCCGTTACCAAGAATAACGTTCACCAAGTCATCTCGATTGATAACAGCGTTGATTGCTTTGCGCAAATTCAAATTGGCAAGCGATTCATTTTCCATATTGAATTGTAAGAAACTGGTATTAGCAATATTTTCTGTTAAATAGTCTTCTCTTCCTTGCATTTGGAGAGCATATTCTCCTGAAAGCAAGACATTGTCCAATTGTCCAGATTCATATAAGTTTAAAGCCGTTCCTGTTTCTTTGGTAACTTGCATATTGATGGTCTCCAACGTTACATTCTCTGCATCCCAATAGTCTTCATTCTTCACATAAGACCACGATTGCGCGCCACTTTCCAAATTGATCAACTCAAATGCCCATTGGAAAGAGTCGTCTCAGCGGAAGTTCCATAGGCATCTCCTTGTTCTTCAACAAACGCTTCATTTAACGGGAAGAAGTACGGGTTCGTTAACATCTCCGGCAAGTAAGAAACCGGTACGTTCAACTGCACGACCAATTCGGTATCACTAGTGGCTTCTATCCCCAATTCAGCCGATTCCATTTCACCGCGGTTAATTTCAGCAGCATTTACAACGGGTTCAAACATATAGGCATAAGGAGCGGCTGTATCGGGATCGACTGCCTTCTGCCACCCATAAACAAAGTCATGCGCAGTTACGGGATCTCCATTGGACCATTTTGCATCCTCTTGTAATTGGAATGTATAGGTCAGACCATCTTGGGAAACTTGATAGTCCACAGCAAGTGCTGGCTGAGCCACATTTTTTTCATCCAGCCGGAACAATCCTTCGTAAAACTGATTACCGCCAGTTGTCGTTTGGATATCTTGCATAAACAACGGGTTAGCTGTAGCCAATTCATTGGTCACCGATAAATTAATCGTTTGATCCGCTGCAAGCGCTACAGAGCCCCGCCTGATTCGTCCGGAACAGCGGTTGTACTCTCTGAACCACCGTCATTACTGCAAGCTCCAAGCAACACCAAACTTGCGCTCAATAAAAACCAACTCTTTTTCTTCATTTATACGTTCCTCATTCCTGAAATTAGATTATGATTAAATTAACATGACAGATTTATAATGTCAATGGAGAAGAGAGTTTAATTGATGTCAAATTTTTCTCGGTCACCCTACTTTACGGCTTGATTAGGTCCTCTTTTTTTGTACACCTATTGCTACCTACCGTGCAGTTTCGGTACTTACTGGCCTGTCTGCTTAAAGAACATTCCCTGAACCAGGTACCTGCTCTAAACAGACTAGAAAAATGAGTTAAACTTAAAAATACTTGATGCATTCACGATTGATAACGGTTACAATATAATCATAATTAAGTTTATCACAAAATGAAAATGAAATGGAGTTGGAAGAATGGAAGAGGGTTTTGATCACAATCAGCATCGAGGGTATTACAATAACTGGAGAAAGGCTTATTATTTATCGCAAGCATACTTTTTACCAAAACAATCTATTCAGCATACGAATGAAATAAATGAATCAGATTATTATTACGAAACCACCTTTACTCGAAAAAGGCTTCAGCCTATGTTGATTACTGATACTAATCTTCCGACTCTATTAGCTGCTAGTTTGGAACAAGCGCATATCTTAGTCAACGCCGACACTTTCTATGTCAAAGACATTCGAGATAGGAAAGATACTCCTTATAACACAATTGTCTTCCAGATAAATGAACCACCATTAGTGTCCACAGAGGATTCGAAAACAATCATGGAACGCTATTTCAATCAAAAGCCGTTGGATTATAAATTTGTTCAATACATTGGCAAGACTGTAGGCATTCATCAAAAATGTCCTTTTATATCCGGTCTTGAAATATTTGTTCCCGAGAAAGGAACTGCTAAAGAACCTGCTAGCTGGTATGGATTGCACCACATTTGCGGAGAAGAAGAACATAAAAAAGGGAACTATATGCAAGTGCAATTCCAAAACCATCATGAACTGCAATTGATGATTTCTCCTCACAGCTACCGAGAACAAATCGAACGGGCTGGAGTTCTGAAATTGTTGCAAGACAAAATGGTCGCTCAACTAATGAGGCTGTCTCCTTACACTAGTGAACTGCAATATACTACAGTATTGAACCCTGTAGAAAAATACTTAAGTACTCATTCGATACAGTATAACTACTATCCATTGAAAAAAATTCTGATTTATATGGCGATGCATCAGGTAAATGAAATCATTGAAGAAATTTTCGGAGAAGATAACCCTTATATCGTCGAAGTTAAAAAAGCCTTTCTAAAAGACCTCAAAAATGAACCACCCACTGAATCCTAAAAACAAGAAGCAGCCCATGCCACTAGTCACTTGGCATAAGCTGCTTCTCCTTTTTAATTTTACGCTTTCAAGTTCTCTAAAAAGCAAGCCAATTTGACCGCTACTTTTTTCTTCCATTCATAAACCGTCTTTCGACTAACCCCTTGCTTTTGAGCAATTTCCGTCACTGACATCCGATTGACGACTGCATCCACTAAATAAGCTTGTTCCGTCGCTGTTAACAACGGCAACATGTTTTTCAGCAAATCCATTTCCTGATACCCTTGCTCAATCGATACATGCGTGTCTGGTTGCTGCCCTTCTAAGTCTTCAGGCCAAGCCATCTCACTTTCCCATTGGCGCTTGTGCTTCCGCATCAGGTCAATCATGTGCCAATACACTTTTTGGTACGCATAGCCGCCAAATTGCTTCAAACACTCCGCTTGCTCCAAATCATTTGGATAATTTTCGTAAGCGTCTACCAATTTCAACAGACCTTGCTGCACAAAGTCATCGTAATCTGGGTGCGTATGCCAAACACCCAATCGTTTTAATGCTCCATGAACCATCCCCGAATACTGATCAAAAAAATCCCGTTCATTCTCTTCCGCTAATTTTCTCAACATCTCTGTCATATCCTTCAAGTGGTGTTACAAGGCCTTGTACACTTGTAGAATACCGCTCTCGTACTAATCCGACAAAGAAGCAAACACACTAAAAAAGCCGCCAAAGATCCCTGTTACAGAAAGTTTAGCGGCAAAACAGCTTAAATGATTAATTTACACGAACCTATTCAAACCAGCACTTCTTCTCTTCAAATAGACAAATGAAATCCAAGATTCCTTATCTAGAAATCAGGAACAGCACAATAGTGCCATTTTGTCCGTCAATGGATTAAACTCCATCGTTTTCAGACCAAACTTGAAATAAGCTATAACTTCAGCTGTTTTCGATACATCTTTGGATAACCAAAAAACTACCGATTTATTCATGCAGCTAGTAAATCCTTCCTGATACAGAAAGAATCCATTTAACTTTACAACCATAAAATGGTACAGTTAACTCAACTATCAAAAAAGAAAGAGGTGCTTTTTTTGTTGGATAAATCAATCCCTTATGCAGAAATTTGGATGTCTCGAGAGCGCGAGCTTCCAGTGAAGGAACAAGCTTTACCTGAAGGATTTCAATTTACATTTTACCAGGAAGGCGATGAACGTGAATGGGCCGCTATTGAAACGGCTGTCGCAGAATTTGAGGATGAAACACAAGCATTGGATTATTTTGAAAGGTCGTTTGCTCCTTACACAGAAGAGTTGAAACAGCGCATGCTATTTATCACAGATCCGTCAGGAGAAAAAGTTGGAACGGCTTCAGCTTGGTGGAAAAAAGCTCCTAATGGTGATCGCTACCCGCTTGTCCATTGGGTTGCAGTAAAACCAGGCTATCAAGGAAAAGGACTAGCTAAGGCTATGATGACTCGCACACTTAAGACACTGCAAACTCTGGAGGACACCTCTCCTATTTATCTCCATACTCAAACTTGGAGCCACGCAGCCATTCGCTTGTACCAAAAGTTAGGGTTTGAGATCACAGATAAGAAATTAGATGGAAGTCCTAATTTAGAATATAAAAAAGCTATGGATATCCTAGCTGGTTTGGAGAATTCAAAAAAGGATTAAATCGTTCAATCGATTTAATCCTTTTATTCAATTTGTCCGCGGAGCTGAAACAATACGATAAAAGTAAAACAGGAGACTGTTTTGTGAGACGAAAAGTTATTTTCTTCAAACTTATTGCTGGATTGTTTCAACTTAGATAGAACATATTCATATGACGTATAAATTCTCCCCATTCGAGATTTGTTTCTTTTTCATGTTTTGTTAAGTAATATTGATATTTATACAAAAAACGAAGCGCTTTATTCTCTCCTAGACCTTTTGCATAAAGATAGTGTATAAGTTCATACATTTGAATAGCTTGTACATTATCCAGTCCAGTTGACCATTCTTCAGCCTTTTCTACAAGTTGGATAGCATTATAATCATGAGCTGCAAAATAAAGTAATCCTTTAGCTGCTATATAGGCAAGCGACTTTACTTCTCCACGATCATCTTTATTATCAATTACCGGGTCATAATTAGTAAGTTTATAAACTCTGGATTCAATTAACTTTCTTACGCCTTCTTCTACTGAAGTAAGGTCAGAGTCTTTATGAAGAATAATCTTGGCTGGTTTTTCTCCTAGTAAGTCTTTTACGTAGTTTTGAACAGAAGATTGGAGTAATTCTTCATAAACAGCTTCATGAATAGCTAAGTTTGGAAAAGCTGAGAAAATAGGATCTAGCCATACTTCTTTAAATTGAGAAAAACTAAATCCACGGTTAGCATGTTTGCGGTAGGGCGGAATTAAAAAATTAGCATCTAAAGTAATCATCTGATTAGGATCTTCAAAAATGCTAATAAGTGCGGGATTAGGCTTTTGGATATTAATCTTCATCATTATCCTCCACAGCAAAAAAAGCATTAAGCTCGTCTATATCTTCATCGGATATAGTGGTGCCGTAGCCAAATTCCTCTGGTTTTTTATTGAAAAGGCTTAGTGTATCAGCAAACTTTTCTTCATCAATAAGATTGTCTTCAAAGTTACGTAAAATAATTTCAATATTCTGAGCTGAGGTACCCGTATTTTTTGTGATGGTATTTAATTTGTTAAAAATTTCCTTATTGATAGCTAACCCGGTTTTAAAATACTCACTGTTTGCGGCTCTTTCATCAATAGCATAGAGTTGTTTACTTTGTCTTTGCGTGATAGCTTTTATTTCACTTAATCTTTTGATAAGAGAGTGGTAAGGAAGCCAATAGGTACAGTGCAAACGCGCAATAAAACGAAGAAGAGTTTTATCAGAAATATTTTTTAAAGAAGATACCTTAAATTCTTCAAGTACAATCCCTTTTAAATTTTCTTCTGACAATAAAAATTCTGCGGCAAAACGATTCGCTTTTGCTTCGTTTGCGTTACTTTCTTCGTCATCTAATCGACTAAGATGAGACCCCGTCTTTGTATAATAATGATACAACTCATGAGCAATGGCAAAGATTTGTTTGTCGTAATAATCAGCAGTATTTACCCCTATAAAAACAAGCTCTTTTCCACCTTCTTCTGAATACATAATGGCTGCTGAAAAAGCGGGCTTCCCTTTTTCAGATTCGATAGGGTATTCGAGCAACATAATGTCTAGCTGATCCAATATTGTAAAAATGTCATTTGCAATGGGAGCTTCCCCAACAAATCCAAGAGACTGACGACGCTCTCTAGCAAGTTTACGAATTTCCTCTAACTGTAGTTCATTAAGCTTAGTAGGTTCATTCATTCTCAATCTTTCTCCTTAGCAGCGTTTGTTGTCTCAGAGAGATCATCATTTTAAAGAGTTGTTCTACTCCTTCTTTTTCGTTATCGCTTAGCGCTTCGCTTCTTAGTGCGACAAAAGAGTTTTCCTTTTCTTTTTCAATAAATACATCTGCAATATCAAATTCAAGTATGTCCGCTAATTTTTCTAATTGCGTAACAGATGGAATAAAGTCTTCTCTTTCAATACGACTTATCATAATCCTATTGATACCAGTTAACTCCCCTAGATTTTCCTGAGTAAAATTTTTCTCTTTTCTTCTATTTGTTACTATAGTTGCTAATTTATCTATAGACAGCTTTTTCATCATAAAACCTCCTAGACAGAATAGTAAATCTATCTTCACCTATATGATACTACTAATGTCAAAAATAATCAATATTCGCAGAAATGTTATTTTTAATTTCATAAATTCATAAACTATGATGCTTAAAATTACATATTCATTAATTATTCTGTATCTTGGCTAAAAATTTCTTAAAGAATATGAAGTAACTGCAGGGATTTAGTTTATTGTTGTTTAATTAACACTCCTTATTCCATCCATTTTTAATGTAATTACGATATTTCTAAGATACTTGTTACTTTGATTTCAAGAATCTTCAGTTCTTACACTATAAAGTGTCGTTTCTATCTAAGGCATATCACAGATGCTTCAGGAGAAAAAATCGCGACTTCTTCAGCATGGTGGAAAGAAACACCCAACGGTAATCGTTACCCGCTTGTTCATTGGGTAGCAGTAAAACCGGGTTACCAAGGAAAAGGTCTCGCAAAAGCGATAATGACTCGCACACTTAAGACACTGCAAACTCTGGAAGACACGTCTCCTGTTTACTTGCATACTCAAACTTGGAGCCATGCAGCTATTGGATTGTATCAAAAGTTGGAATTTGAGATTACAGATAAAAATTTAGATGGAAGACCTAATCCAGAATACAAAAAAGTGATGGATATTCTAGCTGGTTTGGAGATTTAAAAACGTTTATATGTGATTGAGCATTAAATAAAAGCTCTTCATTCTCCTAACAGTTTAGCAAAGGAAAAAATATCGGGAACGATTTATGCAACAATCCCTAATTCAGCAGCCGCAGCTTTTTCGATAAAAGTTACGGCTCTTTCTTTTTCCATAAAATCAAATCCTTTTATTTACTCACCTTATTTTACCAAACCCCAATAGTAATTTATAACTTTCCCCTTCTGCTTTCAGTTGCATCTTAAACATCGTATAATAATCTTAAAAGAAACTTTATTCCGGTTGGCTGCTTTTTCAATGAGATGATTCAAAAGGAAGGACTACATAAACATATGGCACAAGCGATTTTTTTAGAAAAAGGCTTTTATATTGAAAACCCAACAACAGAATTTGAACGTGCATTACAAAAAGCTCCATTCCGCACTCTTTATGAACAAGTTTTTTCTTCAGAGACAGTAGAAACGGATGTCTCGATTGCCTATCTATTCAATGTAGCGCAAGAGTTTGTCTCCGCATTAAAAAATGACGGAGAAATTGAAGTCACTCGCACCTTTCAATTCCCTTCAGAAACGGTTTATCAAAGTCTTATGAATAAGGCACCTTTTGCCATCGGCCATGAATTTATTACTGTTCAATGGCTGAAAAACGTTCACCAAGAATTGGCAATGATTTTTAATGAGGAAATGAGCCGTTTTCAAGGCAGTGTCTCTGAATACATTCAATCAAAAAACAAGGAGATCATCATTGCGGGCAGGGTTTACTTTCATTTAGTTGAAAACAAACAAGACGGCTTTCCTTTCGCTTTTTTAGCTACCTATGCGACTAAGAATCAAGACAGAGTCAGTCATATGCCTCTAAAAAATGCACTTACAGAATTCAATGAGTCTTCTGAGATGCTCTCTTTACTGTCCGCTGTTGGACGAGTTGCTGATAAATCTGCTTTCATCTCTCAATTGGTTGAATCAGGGGAATTATTTTCACCTTTACGATTCAATGAAGACGAGGCCTATCAATTTTTAAAAGAAACAGCTCTTTATGAAGAGCAAGGAGTCATTTGCCGTATTCCTGATTTTTGGAAAAAAGAACGCAAGACGACCATCAAAGTAACCATTGGCGATACAAAACCAAGCAGAGTTGGAATGGATGCTCTTTTAGCTGGCAGACCAGAAATCTATTTAGGCGAAGACCGCTATTCAAAAGCAGAAATTGAAGCTTTATTGCAACAAAATGAAGGATTGGCTTTCTTGAAAGGCAAATGGGTGGAAATCAATCACCAAAAACTGCAGCAGTTATTAACGACTTACGATACGAAAGAAAACAGCGAATGGACTCTTTTTGATGCTTTGCGGCAGCAGCAAATTTCTGAGGAAGAAGAACAGTCTTTGATTGAAACAACGAATGGTCAATGGCTGCAAACTGTTTTTCAACAGATGACCACACCCACTCAAATCCAACAAGAGCAACCTGCAAAATCTTTTCAAGCTGACCTGCGCCCTTATCAGTTAGTAGGCTATAACTGGTTAAACTTTATGCAAGAACAGACCTTTGGTGCTTTATTAGCGGATGATATGGGTTTAGGAAAAACCGTGCAAATCTTGGCTTTACTCGATTCTCTGCGCCAAGAAAACAAACGTACTCTTTTAGTTATTCCAGCTTCTTTACTCGAAAACTGGAAGAAAGAAGCTGCCCGGTTTGCACCACATTTGCGGATCCAAGTCTTACATGGAAAGAATAACTTCATTCAAGACGCAGAAGCTGATTTGCTTATCACGACGTATGGTATGGTTGCCAGAATAGAGGCTCTTAAAGAAGAGCGGTTTGACCTTTTGATCTTAGACGAAGCGCAAGCCATTAAAAATCCAGGAACCAAACAGACTAAAAGTATCAAAGCCCTGAAAGCCCGCGCAAAAATTGCGATGACCGGGACCCCAATTGAAAACAGGCTATCTGATTTATGGAGTGTTTTTGATTTTTTAAATAGCGGACTGTTGGGTTCAAAAACGGAATTTGGAAAACAAATCAAAAAAGGCACTGACTATGGAGCTTTACGTCAAATGATCTCGCCTTTTATACTCAGACGGTTGAAAACCGATCACCGCATTATTTCTGATCTGCCGGAAAAAAACGAACAGAAAGAATACGTTTCCCTTTCCAAAAAACAGATTGCGTTGTATAAAGGTCTTCAACGAGATATTGAAAAATCGCTGGAAGCCACTGACGGCATTCAACGAAAAGGTTTAGTGTTAGCGGCGATTTCTAAATTCAAGCAAATTTGCAACCATCCTGACCAGTATTTAGGCAATCAAGAATTCAAACCTAAACTCAGCGGAAAATTTGAAGCGTTGCGAGACATTTGCGAAACGATTCGTGACAAGCACGAGCAAGTATTGATTTTTACGCAATTTAAAGAAATGTGCGAGCCTCTCAATGTCTTTTTAGCAGAAGTTTTTGGTCAATCGGGGTTGGTCTTACATGGCGGCGTTCCCGTAAAAAAACGCGGAGAGCTGGTTGAACAATTTAACGCTCCTGATACGTACACACCGTATATGGTCCTTTCCATAAAAGCCGGTGGTGTGGGCCTAAATTTAACGGCTGCAAATCACGTGATCCACTTTGACCGATGGTGGAATCCAGCCATTGAAAACCAAGCTACTGACCGAGCATTTCGAATTGGACAAGAAAAAAATGTCTTTGTGTATAAATTTGTGACCAGCGGAACGATCGAAGAAAAAATCGATGAACTGTTGGCTGAAAAAACACAACTTTCCAACGATTTGATCACTGAAACAAGCGGTGAGAATTGGTTGACCGAAATGAGCAACGATGACTTAAGGAATCTCTTTACATTGGAGGTGAATAACGGATGACGAGTTATGATTTTTACAGCTATGAAAGTATGGCTGAAAAAAAGCAAAAAGCTGCACGAAAACTGACAACCTATCAAAAAAAACATCCTGGTGCTCAACCTATCCTGATCAAAGGCACCAAAATCGCTGCTTCCTTTTGGGGAAAAGTGTGGTGCGATCATTTAAAACACTATGCCGATTATGATAACCGCATCGACCGCGGGCGTTCTTACATCAAAAACGGTTTTGTCTTTGACTTAACGATTGAAAAAGGAGTCATTCAAGGCGTTGTCTGCGGCAGCGGTTCAAAATTGTATCAAGTAGACATTGCAATCGATCCTATTACTGATCAACGGTTGGTCCAACAAATCGGCGGCCATATTGAGAGTTTAGAGGCTCTAGCGAATGGCCAATTCCCTAAAACACTCGCTGAAACTTTTTTGACCAGCGAGAACGGTTTGTTTCCTAATCTAAATGAAATCAACCTCTCTTGTAATTGTCCGGATTGGGCACATATGTGCAAGCATGTTTCTGCAGTTCTTTACGCTGTAGGCGCTAAATTGGATTTGGACCCGCTGCTTCTATTCGAATTGCGGGGAATCGATACGACCGCTTTAATCAAAAAATCCGTTGAAGAAAAAATGACGACATTATTAGAAAATGCGCATACTGCAACATCCAGTCGAATTATTGAAGACGATTCAATTATTGATCTTTTTGATTTGTAGAGATTGTCTCAGTGAGATGCACCCTATCAAATGCTGCTTTTGATAGGGTGGTGTCAAGCAAGTTTAAACACGTCCTACGAAAAAAGAGCGATGACGAATATTCTCCACTAGTTCACCACTATCGGGTCTTCCAATTAGGGTGTGTCTTAAAACTACTTTGACAAGAAATAAAAAATTTTGGTTCCTCATCGTAACGTTGGCTGAAAGTCAAAGTTGTCTAGTTATTTATTCTAGAGCAACAACGGCTTATTAATACAACGGCTTCAAAAAAAACTCCCTTTCTTCATCACCAGCAGGTTCACCTTGATGTTCAATCGCTATTCTTCATCACCAGCAGGTTCACCTTGATGTTCAATCGCTATTCTTCATCACCAGCAGGTTCACCTTGATGCTCAAACGCTATTCTTCATCACCGCGAGTTTCCCCTTGATGTTCAAACGGCTTTCTTCATCACCAGCTGATTCACCTTGATGTTCAAACGCTATTCTTCATCACTAGCTGATTCACCTTGATGTTCAATCGGCTTTCTTCATCACCAGATGGTTCACCTTGATGTTCAATCGGCTTTCTTCATCACCAGATGGTTCACCTTGATGTTCAAACGGCTTTCTTCATCACCAGATGGTTCACCTTGATGTTCAATCGCTATTCTTCATCACCAGCAGGTTCACCTTGATGTTCAATCGCTATTTTTCATCACCAGCAGGTTCACCTTGATGTTCAAACGCTATTCTTCATCACCGCGAGTTTCACCTTGATGTTCAATCGGCTTTCTTCATCACCAGATGGTTCACCTTGATGTTCAAACGGCTTTCTTCATCACCAGATGGTTCACCTTGATGCTCAAACGGCTTTCTTCATCACCAGCTGATTCACCTTGATGTTCAATCGGCTTTCTTCATCACCAGTTGATTCACCTTGATGTTCAAACGCTATTCTTCATCACCAGCAGGTTCACCTTGATGTTCAATCGCTATTCTTCATCACCAGCTGATTCACCTTGATGCTCAAACGGCTTTCTTCATCACCAGATGGTTCACCTTGATGTTCAATCGGCTTTCTTCATCACCGCGAGTTTCCCCTTGATGTTCAATCGGCTTTCTTCATCACCCATGTCAAATAATTCCTAACCATAGTTTTAAGACACACCCTAATCTGACAGCAGCCAGTCTGCAATGTAGATAATCGGAATGCCGTCTATTTGTTCTACATCATGATATCTACCTGTGACGACTATTTTTTTATAATTATCTTTTATGTTCAATAAGTTATCCGTTTCATGTGTGTTATTAGGTAGTTCATATGCTACTTGAACGTAAAGAGTTTCGTCTAACTTTCGTGCCACAAAATCTATTTCTTTACTATCCAGTCTGCCAACATCAACTGTATAACCTCTTCGCAGTAATTCTATATAGACTATATTTTCTAATCGATTACTATAATTGCCATCTTTTCTACCAATTGCATTTCTTCGTAACCCAGCATCTACAATAAAATACTTGCCATTGGTTCTAAGATATTCTCGTCCCCGTATGTCATATTGCTTTGCACGATAAAATAGATAGCCGTTCTCAAGTAAGTCTAAATAACGATTTACAGTATGTGTCGTTGTTTCAACACCCTCACTTTTTAAAGTGTTAACAATTTTTGAGGCATTGACTAATTGACCAACGTTATCTGCCAAAAAGCTGATAATGGATTTCAAGGCGGTAGGATCTTTTACACCCGATCTCAGCGCCACATCATTTAAAACAATGGTATCAAAAATTCCTGACAAAATGGTATCTTTAAGAGATTCTTCTGCAGTAACAACACTTGGAAATCCCCCGTATTTTTCGTATTCATTATAAGCGCTATCTACCTTCCGTGAATCCCTTTCAATTCCTTTTACGCTTAAAAATTCACGAAATGAAAGTGGGTAGATTGGAATTTCGATATAACGCCCACTTAAAAGCGTAGCTAACTCACCAGATAACATGTTTGCAATTGAACCTGTAATGATAATATCACTATCAAAACTTACTCGAACTCCGTTTACGACACGTTGCCATCCTTTTACGACTTGAATCTCATCAAATAATAAATAGATTTTTTTATTATCTTTGGGAAGCAGCTTATTTAACTGGTCACGAAACTTTTCTTCCGTTGTAATTGTCTGATATTCAAAGCTTTCAAAATTCATATAGATAATATGATCTTCGGATACTCCCTTCTGCTTTAGCTGCTCTTTAAAAAGCATTAAGAGAACTGTTTTTCCAGAGCGACGTACTCCTGTAATAACTTTTATAAAATCAGAGTCTTTAAATTTAATCAATTGATTAAGATAAGCTGGTCTTTGAAACATTACAGTCCCTCCGAAAACAATCTTCTATTTTTATTAAAAATTAACATTATTTGAAGTTAACTTCAAATTTTATGTAATTATTGCTAAATGTGAAGTGCGACTCCAGTGTAAAGGGATATAAGTGTCTATCAGAAATAGAAACTCCAGTTTTTGCAAAAATAAAAAAACTTCTATTTATTCTCACTAGTGTTGCATGAAACATAATATGCTTCACGAAGTTCTTCTCCTCATATTGAACAAGTGTTCGCATTTATGTATAATAGAAACGTCACAATGGTTAATAGAAGGAGGAAAAAATATGTTAAGTCAAACATTTTATGCAGTCACTCAGCATGAGGGCGTTGTTTCTATAACTTCATGGGGAAACGACGATAAACCCAACGTGCGGTGCACTTGGAATTCCTATTTACGCATTACAGAGGATGAACGCATTTTAGCTCCTATTGCAGGATTTACAAGTGTCCAAGGTGATGTTGCTAAGAATGACCGCATTATTTTAACATTAGGCAGCCGTGAAGTAGAAGGATTCAACAACTACCAAGGTACCGGCTTCTTAGTAGAAGGTCGAGCACATTTTACAGATTCTGGCGCTGAATTTGAACAAATGAAAGCAGAATTTCCTTTTATGAATAAATTACTTGAAGTAACTGTGGAGTCAGCTAAACAGCTCCTTTAACCTAAATGATTAAGTTATTTAGGCTATACATTTCACAAACTAAGAGATTGGACTATTCCAGCCTATAAAAAGACTCATTCCCGACGTTGATGATCCTATTCATCAATGTCAGGAATGAGTCTTATATTTTGTCCTTATTTCAATACACTTTATGCCGCTTTTACTGTTTCTGTTCGTGCCACAGTTTCTACTTGCTTCCTTCTGCCTTTCAATTTGAACTTCATCAATCTCATCGCGTTGAAGATAACTAATAAAATACTGCCTTCATGAACTAGCATTCCAATCGACATGTTCATCCATTCACTGAAGAAAACGCTCATCAGCAAGACCAACACAACTCCTATGGCAATCACAATATTCTGTTTCATGTTGTTTGCGGTGGCTTTTACTAATCCTAATGCATGAGGCAAGTGGTTGAAATCTGAGTTCATTAAGACGACGTCGGATGTCTCAATGGCTACATCTGTTCCACTTCCCATTGCGATACCGATATCGGCTAATGCTAAAGACGGACTATCGTTGACGCCATCACCAACAAAGGCCACAATTTGTCCTTGTTGTTGCAGTTTTCCGATGTAAGCTGATTTATCTTCCGGCAACATGTGCCCGTATGCTTCGCTCAATCCGAGTTCGCTGGCTACAACATCCACAGTTCCTTGGTTGTCTCCCGAAAGGACGACTAGATTTTTCACGCCTAAGTTTTTCAACTCTTGCAGATTGGCCTGGACGCCCGGACGGACTTGATCGCGAATGCCCATCAGTACTTTTAATTCACCATCGACCGCTGTCAATACTAGAGAATTTCCTTGTTGTTCAAACCGCTGGACATCTTTTTGGGCTTTTTTGTTGAGGGTGACGTTTTCTTTTTCCATCAGTGCCACATTCCCAACAGCCACTCTATGTCCATCTACACTTGCAACGATTCCGCCGCCTTTCACTACTTCTGTTTTTTCAACAGCAGAGATGTTCGTTTCCCCAATTTGTTCTAAGACCGCTTTTGCCAAAGGATGATCCGATTCCCGTTCCACACTGGCTAGGTAGCCTAGCATTTCAGCAGAATCTGTTTCATACAGTTCCGTCTCAGCAACAGTTGGGTTTCCAACAGTCAAGGTACCCGTCTTATCAAATACAATCGTGTCCACTTTGCTGAAGTCTTGGATGACTTCACTGCCTTTTAAAAGTACGCCGTTGCGAGCGCCATTTCCGATACCAGCAACATTTGAAACCGGAACCCCGATAACTAATGCACCTGGGCAGCCTAATACCAATATAGTAATTGCTAACTCAATGTCTTGACTAACCAGCCAAACAACAAATGCCAGCACCAAGACAGCGGGTGTATAGTATTTAGAAAAGCGGTCAATGAAGCGTTCGGCTTCCGATTTAGAATCTTGAGCTTCTTCTATCAACTCAATAATTTTTCCAAATGTGGTGTCTTCACCGACACGGTCTGCTTGAATTTGGATCGTGCCGTTTTCTAAAATGGTACCCGCAAAAACTTCGGAACCAGCAGCTTTATTGACGGGTACTGATTCGCCGGTAATGCTGGCTTCATTGATATGCCCTGCGCCTGAAATTACGGTACCGTCTACAGGTACTTTTGCGCCGGTTTTAACTAGCAAGGTGTCTCCTTCGTCGACATCCTCCACTTCCACTTCTTCAAAATCCCCATTGTCCATTTGTTTCAAGGCGCTTTCGGGTGCTATTTCCATCAACTCTTTGATAGCGGAGCGCGTTTGCTTCAATGTCCGTTGTTCCAAATAGTGTCCGAATAAGAATAAGAACGTGACAATAGCTGATTCTTCATAGTTTTGAATGAAGAGTGCGCCAATTGCTGCAATACTGACCAGAATATCAATGCTGACGACTTTGACTTTCATAGCTTGTAACGCTTGAATGGCTATCGGTGCGACCCCAAAGATAGATGCGATGATCAAAGACCATTCAAAAAGTGCGGTATTTTCTAATACAAAGTGACTGAAGAATCCTAATGCGATCAACAATCCACTGATAACGGTAATGACATTTTTCTTGCTTAATATATAATGTTGCATGTTTTTTCCCTCCAAATTCAGTAATGATGCTCTTGATACATGTAGTATAAGATAACCGCTTCAGTAACAACTTGACTGCCGTCAAGTTGTGAAAAAAGAATTCATTTTTTATTTTGAATGCAGCTCCCTCTTTACATTGATTACTATAAAGTCTTTCGATTGGATAAAAATTGACTACTGTCAAGTTTGGAAGTTTAACTTTATTTGATCCATCTTTGTTGAGATAAACCGCTTCTAAATGAAGGCAACAAAAAAGCAACCCTTAAAAAGATTTCTCTTCTTACAGGATTGCTTGTTTATGAAAGACATTTATTGATGGGTTAAGCTGTTTTTACTTTTGTATTCAACACCGGGTAGCCTACCTCTTCGATCGCTTTTTGAATATCTTCAACCGAAGTGACGGCTGAATCAAAATTGGTTTTGACTTTACTGGAGTTGAACAATACTTTGATACTATCTTTATCCACTCCATTAACCAATTTTAGTGCCCCCTCAATTTTTTGCATACAACTTGGACAAGACAACGTTTCTAATTGCAATGTAGCTTTTTCCATGACTCATTTCTCCTTCGTCTGTTCTTTATTTTATCGGCAACAATAGGCCTTTTTCTCTTTACATCTATAGTATAGCCCACTTTCGGCAAATGAAACTTGTCGCAGATCAAGTTTTGCGCTTCTTTTTCTGCTCAATTCATCATCTTAACAGCCTTTTTCCGCTCCTTATTGCCATCAGAATAATAAGGAATCGGCGGATAGTCTTGTCTGCGCAGAACCCATACTACAATCGCACTAATAAACAAGACCAGAGACAACGCTTGCGAAACCCGTATCCAATCGCCAATCCATAAACTGTCCGTTCTCATGCCTTCAATGAAGAACCGGCCCGCTGAGTACCACAAAACGTAACTCAAGGCAGCTTCCCCTCGGCGTAACAACTGTTTGCGGTTTCGCAGAGTCACGATTAAAACAAATCCCAACAAACTCCATAAGGACTCATACAAAAAGGTCGGGTGGTAGTAAGTACCGTTGATGTTCATTTGTTCAATGATAAATTCAGGTAAATAAAGTTTTTCCAAGAATTGACGGGTAACTGGTCCACCATGCGCCTCTTGATTCATAAAGTTCCCCCAGCGGCCAATAGATTGTGCTAACAACACATTAGGCGCTAAAATATCTAACATAAGTGCCAAAGAAAGGTCTCTTTTCTTTGCATACCTATATAGCGTAATCCCTCCTGCAATCAATCCCCCATAAATTGCAATGCCGCCATTCCAAATCGCAAAGATTTCACTCGGATTTTGCAGGTAATAATCAAGTTCAAATAACACATAGTAAAACCGAGCACCGATGAGACCAATCGGAATCGCCCATAAGGCCATATCGATGACGGTATCCTCTTCCAGTCCTCTTTTCGTTGCTTCCTTAGTGCTCAACTGGAGAGCCACATATATGGCTGCCGCAATAATCACTCCATACCAGTGGATCACAAATGAACCAATCTCCACTGCGTGGGGGTTCAAAATACCTAATACGTATTCCATTTTATTTGCTCCGTTTCCTCCTTTTTTCGCGTAATCCTGACCATGATAGTGATAAACAAAATACCTGCTGAATTCCAGGACAGCCAGCTTAAGAATGAATTTTCCTCCACCTTTTCATTCAGTTGGTAATACGTCACTTTTTCGTTTCCGATGACACCATCTCCTGTCAAAAGCTCCTCTGATTTATCCAATTGAGTGTTGTTTATGTAATACATGACTTGCTCTCTTTCCACAGCTGTACCTGTCTCAACAACGTTAAATCTCCTTATTTCGCCAGTTGTGTTCCCGGCTAAAGGACTGAACAAGAGAATCCCTGCTGTTAATAACGTAGTAGCAACCGTGATCCAAAAATGATGCACTCTAATTCACTCCTTATTTTCCCGATTTGCTTGATAACCTCGCTAGAAAGAAAAGCCACGGCACTGAGTTTTATCTCGTGGTTAATGAAGAGGGACGACAGAACTCAGACATGTAGAAGAACGTGTACCCGTTTATTCACTAAATCGGACATACTTTTTCTCAAAAGCCTTCCTTTTAGAGATCATTTCTTGGCTACTCACTGTAAAGCAATAAATCATCTACATCATGAATCTTAATTTTTTTCTCAGGTAGCTGTTGGATCAGTCCCTCTTCCTCCAATTCCGCAAATTTACGACTGATAGTCTCAGGAGTTGTGCCTAAATAGGAAGCGATGTCCTTTTTCGCCATCGGCAGAGTGATGATAGGAGAATTGTTCATTTCAGACTCTATATTTTCGACCAAAAATAAAATCAACCGGGTGACCACATGTTCTACTGCCACTTGAGCTGTCTGCCGTTCTGAATGTTCTAATCGTTGCGACATTTCTGCGAGCAGTTTTAACGAAATTGCCGGGTACTCTTCTAAAAACCCCTGTATATCTTTTTGTTGGATCATGCAAACAGAGGTATCTCGAGTAGCCTCTGCGTATTCCTCATGCAAAGCATAAGGATTGAATAAAGTCCATTCTCCAGTAAAGTCACCCGGATTCAGAATGCGAATCAGCTGTTCTTTGCCAGAGTCGGACAAGCGATAGATACGAACTTTCCCCCGATTCACAATATACAAGGCACCCTCTCTTTCTTGTGAGCGAAATAGAAATTCGCCTTTTCTATAATGATTCGTGCGGGCTTTTTCAGCAATACGATCCATCGAGCTGTCTTCCAAATGGTTGAATATCGAAACCAAGCGGATGCAAGCTGAGTGGTCTCCTAGTGCATGTGGTTGGTTGTGTTGAGTCAACTCATTCTTCCCCTTTATCTGTTTTATTTTCATTCCTGTATGTAGTATATAAGGTCTGCACCACAAAAAAATGACGCCCATCAAGAAAACTATTTTAACGGCAAAAAATAGGAGCTGGAAAGAATCCCAACTCCAAATTTTCCGTTTTTTAATGTGTGTTTATAAAAGACCTACTCTTCGTCTTCATCAAAAGCATCATCGTCTTCCAAAGCTTCTTTGCCAATAAACGCTTGCAGCATCCAAATATTTTTATCTACATCATTTTTAAAAGCAATCAAGGTGTCTTCTAAAGCATCATCGCCCTCATCTTGTGCTAAACGGATAGCGCGAACGGTTAGTTCACGGGTGCTTCTGAAATCGTCGACAATGTTCTCAACCATTTCTTCTGCTTCAGCGTATTTATTGACCGCATTTTCTGAAAGCATGGAGTATTTTTCAAATTCAGCCGTTGTGGAAGCAGGTTTGTGACCCGAAGTGATCAAGCGCTCCGCCAGTTTATCGAACCATTCTTCGTTTTGGTTATACAGTTCTTCAAATTTTTCATGTAACGTAAAGAAGTTTGGACCTTTTACGTACCAGTGGTATTGATGCAATTTCACATGTAACGAATGCATATTTCCTAAAAGGTGATCCGCGATAGCCGCTGCGTTGATTTTTGTATGATGGACATGTTCTTTGTGTTCTTGTTCGGCTTGCAACCTTTCTTGGGCTGTTTTTTCTTGAGTTGGTTTATTTTCAGTCATGATTCATTCCTCCTATAGTTTGTTTAAAATGATTTTTTGTTCCCTACAGCTTCGATCGATGCCTCCTTTTTCTTTGTTGAACTTAATATAGGACAAAATGTCTGCAAAAAAATTGATGCCCATCAAGAAAAAATTTTTTTCTCTTGATGTAGGATTTGAGATCACAGATAAGAATTTAGATGGAAGTCCAAATCTAGAATACCAAAAGCCATGGATATTTTAGCTGAGTTAGAGAATTCAAAAAAGCTTAAACTAAACAGTATCAAGAAGCTATTTGAATGCAAATTAACTAAACACAAAATAAAACTCAGAACCGAGATGTTTCATCTCTCAGTCCTGAGCTTTGTTCTGTATATACTATTTATTATTCTTCTGCCGCAAATTGAGCCTTGTAAAGCTTCTTGTAATAGCCATCTTGCGCCAGTAATTCATCATGGCTGCCGATCTCTAAAATATTCCCTTGATCCAACACGAGAATTTTATCCGCATTTCGAATCGTCGACAAACGATGCGCAATCACAAAGCTGGTGCGTCCTTCCATCATGTGTAAGAAAGCCGCTTGGATTTTTTGTTCTGTCAGCGTATCTACCGAACTGGTCGCTTCATCTAAAATCAGCATATCCGGTTCAGAAATCATCGTCCGCGCAATCGTCAGCAATTGACGCTGCCCATCCGAGATTTTGATTCCATTGTCGCCAATACGCGTATCCAAGCCTTCCGGAAGACGCGCTACGTAATCATACATATAGGTCATTTTCAACGCTTCGAAGATTTCCTCATCCGTCGCGCTTTTGCGACCATAACGCAAGTTCGCTCGCAAAGAACCTTCAAACAACCAAGTCTCTTGCAGCACCATTCCGAAACTTTTCCGCAAACTATCCCGAGTGATGTGTCGAATATCGGTTCCATCAATTAATATGCTCCCCTTATCGACATCATAAAACCGCATCAATAAGTTGATCAATGTTGATTTCCCAGCTCCTGTTTTCCCGACAATAGCAATCGTTTCTCCAGGCTCCACTTCCAAATTAAAATCCGTGATCAACGTTTGCCCTTCTTCATACGCAAATTCTACATCCCGAAAAGAGACCGCTCCTTTGGCTTGTGTCAGTACACGAGCCGCTTCTTCATCTGGTTCTTCGATCGGCTGTTGAATGATGTCATAAGCACGGTCCAAGCCAGCCAAAGCCAATTGAATCTGCGTAGTGATTCCTGAGATCTCAATAAAAGGTTTCGTAAATTGACTGGAGTAAATCGTGAAACTGGAAATGACTCCAATCGTTACCCCGTAATTCCCGCTCAATGCCAATAATCCACCGACTAATCCCACCGAAATGTAGGCTAAGTGATCCACCACACGTGACAGAGGGTTCGTCAATGAAGAAGAAAATTGAGCTTTTTGTCCATCTACATACAAGCGCTGATTGATTTCTTCAAACAGTTCTTGAGAATCCTGTTCTTGTTGGAAGGCTTTGACAATTTTCTGATTC
Organism: Desemzia sp. FAM 23990; assembly: GCF_045528485.1. Taxonomy (NCBI): domain Bacteria; kingdom Bacillati; phylum Bacillota; class Bacilli; order Lactobacillales; family Carnobacteriaceae; genus Desemzia; species Desemzia sp. FAM 23990. The sequence goes on along the minus strand of NZ_JBGQQW010000030.1, from coordinate 16,695 downwards.
CGAATGCGCTCATTGATAAAACCGGACAGTTCTCCCGTAATTTTCTGCTGGCTCCTGAAATTGTGTTGGGAAGCCCGGGCTACTAACCACATCACAGTAAAAATAATCGGCGTAGCAATCAGTACCACCACCGTCAACAACGGGCTCAAATACAGCATAAACGCTAAGGCTAGCACCAAGGTAGAAACTCCTGAAAACAATTGGATAAAGACAGCAGAAATCGCAACGGAGACATTGTCCATGTCATTGGTAAAACGACTGACAATATTTCCATGTGCCGTTTGGTCATAATACCTTAGTGGAAGGCGATTTAATTGTTCAAAGGTCTCTTTCCTGAGTTCGGCAACGGATCGATAAGCAATGCGGTTCCCTAAAATCTGGATCGCCCATTGACTGATCACCGTCAACAGTAAGATTCCGCCGAACAGCACTAAAATACGGAACAATCCTGCAAAATCTACTTGCCCCGCACCAATCAATAGATCAACGGAGACCCCTATATAATACGTCATCAATACGACTGTCACACCGTTGACGATGCCAAACACACTAGCCCCGATCAACTCTTTCGGATAAGCCAGCAAATAAGGCCAAAAATAACGAATCCCTGGGGAAGATAATTTTTTCATCTTAATTCTCCTCCTGTGACGCAACTAATGCTTGATAGTCCGGTGAGGTTTCTAGTAATTCTTCATGGGTTCCTTTAGTCAGTAATCGACCGCTATCCATCAATAAAATTTCCTCAGCTTTTTGTAAAGAACGGATCCGTTGCGAAATAATCATGACAGTACAATCCAAGTCCCGCTTCAATGCTTCCCGCAAATTCAAATCGGTTTGGTAATCTAAAGCAGACAACGAATCATCCAGTATCAGCAACATTGGTTTAGCGATTAAGGCTCTGGTGATGGTCAAACGTTGGCGTTGACCACCTGAAAAGTTTTTCCCGTTTTCCATTACAAGCGAATCGAGCTGATCTGGAAGATGCTTCACGAACTCGCTAGCTTGAGCCGTCTCTAAAGCTTGCCAGCATTCTTCATCACTGGCGTCATTTTTCCCCCATTGCAAGTTCTCTCGTATCGTTCCGCTAAACAGAACGGCCGTTTGAGGAACCATCGCGATTTTTTCACGCAATTCCGCCATATCCCATTTCCGGACATCCAGCCCTAGAAAACTGACACTCCCAGCACTGGCATCGTAAAAGCGTGGGATCAATTGAGTCAAAGTAGACTTTCCACTCCCGGTCGGACCGGTTATCCCGATCATCGCCTTATCAGAAACGGAAAAGGTGATGTTCTTTAAAGACAAGCCGGCTTCCTTGCTGTACCGGAAATCGACATCCTTAAATGCCACTAATGGCGCAGAAGTATCCTCACTCGTCTTTCCTTCTTTAGGAGAAACTAAACTGGGTGTCGTGTCCAACACTTCATTCACCCGTTGTGCAGAAGCAGCAGCGCGGGTAAAAACGATCACTAAATTGGAAACCACAATCAAGGCTAACAACATCTGGTTCATGTAATTGATTAGGGCTAGAACTTGTCCTGGTTGTAAAGACCCGTTGTTTACAGAGAAACCGCCTAAGTACAATAGAATAATGACTCCTATGTTCATGATCAGGGTCGTACTGGGCGAGAGGAACGCAGAGACATTCGCCACTTTTTCATTGACTCGTGCCAATTCATCCGTGCTGCTGGCAAACTGTTTCGTGTCACTCTTTTTTCTGGCAAATGCACGAATCACCCGAACGCCGCTTAAGTTTTGAGTCACCAGCTCATTTAACGTGTCCAGACGTTGTTGCACCTTTTTGTATAAAGGCACTGTATAGCGAATGATCAACACCAAAACAACGCAAAAGATAGGCAATAACAACAGATAAAGAAACCCCATCCTGATATCAATGATAAAGGCCATCAAGACGGCACCAACACTTAAAAACGGTGCTCGAACCACCAAACGGATCAACATGGCTAAAGCCAGCTGCAATTGATTGATGTCATTTGTCATCCGTGTAATCAATGTATCTGTCCCAAATTTGTTCAAATCATCGTGCGATAACGTATTGATTTTTTTCATCAACTGATTCCGCAATTCCGTACCAAATCCTTGGGAAGCAATCGAAGAAAAATACTGACAAATCAGCGCACATACTCCGCCGACTGCCGACATCAAGACCATTAATCCTGCCATTTGCCAAATCTTCAGACTATTGCCTTGCGCCACTCCTTCATCAATCAGCTTTGCCATCAATAAAGGCAATATCAATTCAAACACAGCTTCCAAAAACTTAAAAAACGGCCCTAAAATGACTTGGCGCTTGTAGTCCTTCACATAATGCAATAACCGTACCATTGATTCACTCCTCTTGTTACAATTCCTGTTTATTATAACCTAAAACAGGTTGGAACAAACTTATAAAAATTGAGTCAACAGTGGATTCCGTAAATAAATCACAAAAAAAAACGAAGCTTTTATAAAGACTCCGTTTTTTTCATGTCCCAACAGCACTAGTTTATCCGATTACAAAAAATAAAAGAGGTACTCTTAACTTTCCAATTTCAACTTTAACTTTGCTTTAAATGTCGTTTCAATATCCTCAAACTCTAGTTTCTTCTCCAAGTATTCCATCAAATCCATACAAACCTCATAAACGTCTAGTGTTTCTTTTTCCGTGGCATATTTATACGAGATTCCATTTAAAGGTTCACTCTTATAACGAATAACCACTTCCCTAGGGTACATAATAAACTTTGCTGCCTCGTAAGGCGCACTATAAATCATTTTCGATTGCATACTCATTTCTCCATATCATTATGATTTTTGAATACGCTTTATTTTACCATTTAAGCTTTACTTTGTATCTATTTATTTGGTGGATTTTATAATTGATAAGGTTTCTATAGCCATAGCCTACACGGTTAAGTACTTTAATTTTATTATTGATACCTTCAATTTTTCCGTTTGTGTACTTGTAGGTAAAGGTATCCTGAATGTATTTTATATTTTTTTAGACTTACCTTCATGGGTTCTGAAATATGTGAATCGTTCGTTTCTAAAATTTGTACGAGCATTTCATAGTCATTACTCTCAATAGCTCTTAGAATAGACTGTTACACCTCATTGGTGTTCTTTAGAAGAGTATCATAGCCTAGCATTTCATCGACAATAGCTGATTCTAAACGCATACCGAACATAGAATAGCTCTTATATTTGGTGTACGATAGTTGAGATGCTTTCTTCAGTATCTTCTTCCAATAGCGCTTTAATCTCCGGTATTTTTTCATATCCTCACCGTTCGATGTATGGAATTGGTTCATTATGGACACTCTGGTGCGATTCATTGAACGGTTAACCAGCTGAACAAGATGAAATCGATCAATGATAATTTTAGCGTTTGGAAATAGTTCAGGAATAAAACTGATGTATCCTGCATTCATGTCGACAGTAATAGTTTGGACTTTTTTTCTTGCCATTAGGCCAAAGCGATTAAGGAAATGGTCTTTAATCGTGCGACTATCCCTCGAAGGTAAAATATCAATAATCGTTCCTTTGTCTGCATCAATGTATTCAAATGCCAATGTACTATTTGCATATTTGAATTCATCAAAAGAAAGATGCTTAGGGAGCTGAAGGTAATGAGGTTTATACTTTTTAGCTTCTTCATTAATAAATCGCTGCGTCGTTGCAGAAGAGACATTAGCCTGAAAGGAAATATCTTTTACAGATTGAGCCGTAGAAGCGAGGTTTAGAATATTTGCTTTTACATAATGTGAGATAAAGCAATTTTCTTTAACCACAGGCGTTTTAGCAGTAAAGGTAGCCCCACATTCCTTACACTGAAATCGTTGTTTTTTAAGCAACAAGTAAGTGGGTTTGACTCCGCTCATAGGTATAGTAATCCGCGATTTCTGCGTTCCATTACGATAGACGGAATAATTCACATTTGGAGCATGGCATTTCATGCATTCCTTAGGAATGTAAGTTAGAGTTCCTTTAATGTATTTACATTCTTTCCCTTTAAAGTGACCCTGTACTACACAATTATCTTCAAATACAATATTTTTATCTTGAATGTCTAATACTTTTCGCATATCATTTGATGTAGGCAAGTGAGTTCTCTCCTTTGAATGGGTTGTGGTGACTTTAATTCTACAGGAGAACTCACTTGTTTTCTATTTTTTCTATAAAAAAGACGTTAACAAGTTTTCGCTCACCAACGTCATATATTGTACAACCACAATTGAACTGAAATGATATCTGGTTTCTTTGTCATAAATAAAACCTCTTGATAAACTTGAACTACATCAAGTTTATCAAGAGGTTCATTTTTTCGATAGGCACCGTTCTATTGGGCGCTTACAATTAATTTACACTTTGTGCAGCCGCAAATTCTCTACCTGCAATAATTCTCTTAGAATATTCTTCTTTCAAATTCTCATTTTCATTTCTTACTATCCCTGGAATCAAGAACGCATCAATAAGCACCCATACTCCGACTATGATAAAAAATATTGCTCCTACAAAAAAGGCGATAGTTAACCAACCAATTAAATTTAAGAGAAGTATCGTAATTCCACTTCCTTTTCGTCCTAAGTACATTCTATGCACACCTATAGAACCTAAAAAAAACCACAATAAGTACGCAACACCGACACCTTTTTGATTATTTGAAACTTCTGAATTTACTAATATTTTTTCTTGATTAGACAGTTGGTTGTACATTTGTATTGCTCCTTCTATGTTTTATTGCGCTTCAACGGATTTTAGCAAAGCATCATATTCATCTTCGTATGTCTCTGACTCTACCAATACTACATTAGCTTTGAAGGGGATAGTTTCTAAAAAATCTTCTTTATCAGAATCATAACTGTATTGAGTATCAACTCTTAAATCATACGTAACTTCATACTCATACGCATCAATTTGTTTCAAACCTTTTACTTCAGCACTATAGTTTACTGAGGAAATCGTCTCGTCATCATATGTTTTTTGTGCATTATTGAAGAGTGTTTGATACATTGTGTTTTCTTCCCCATCAACCATAGACTCTGCTAATTGTTTTCTAAATGTGTCATCAAAATCATTACCATAGTAAGTCAAATTATCAGTCATCTGATAAATCATATCGATTAATTCTTGAGCTCCATATTCGTCAAGTATGTCAAAAGTAAAAGAGTAATACTCATCATAATTTTCAAGCTCCAATTGATAAGATTCCAACACTTCAGTAGCAAATTCTTTCTCCACACTTAAATAACTATCTTCTTGCCAGGATATAGGACCAAACGATCCTTCTCCATCTTTTAGTTGACCAATCTCTTTATCATTTAAATAAACTTGGGCGTCTGGAATATTTGAAGTAACTTCGATATTAACACCAGACAGAGATAAATCGACATAATTCGTATCATTTCCTCCACTAAAGAAAACTTCTTGTTCATTCATCAAAGGAATGCCATATTGTTCAACATTAGATGCAAAAGCATACCTTCCTGGAGACAACGGACCAATCTTTTGGGTATAATCTGAACGATCGGCTATTCCAACTTCTTTGCCATTTAATGTGATTACAGCATTTTCCATATTTGTTGATAATTCCGCATAAACAGGATTAACCATCATTTCATAGTGGTCAAAAAAGAACAAATCTTTTCCTTCTTGCTTCAAATAAATTTCATTAGAAGAATCTGCTGCTGCGAACTCATCCTCCATCCGAGTAGTTAATAAACGAATGTATTCCTTATCTTCATTTATATAATCAGCATAAGGTTGCATATTTTCTTCTGTCAATTCGAAATTTAAGTCCTCAGTAGAAATGGCTTTTGCAATTTTTGCTGCATCTCCGGTATTAATCATTTCAATATAACGACTGACTTGGTTTTCTCTTGTATAATAGTTATTTGCAAAAGCAAAACCTCCTGCAAATAAGAGTACAACTACAGTAATAAGAATAATTCCAATTTTTTGTATTTTTGTAAGTGATTTTAATTTCATTTTAGCTTTAGCTAAATCCACTTTTTGAACATTTTTTTTCAGTGCATCAACATCTACAAGTTTCTGTTCCTTTGTAGGTTCAGTTCCTAATAAATGTCCACAATTCTCACAAAACTTTGCACCATCTTCATTTGTGAAGCTACATTTTTTACACATCAATATTTTTTACCTCCTTTGATTTAGCTTAGAATAGAGAATCCATAATAATATCTTCCAATACTGATACAACTGTTTCTGATCCAATTCGGGCAACGACGAACCATACCAAGAACAACACTAAAGTTGCAATAATTCCAACATAGAATCTATCCATTTTTGATTTCCCATCACTTTTATATAAATAATTAGCAAATGCAAAAAATGAGACCATAAAAGATAGTATGTATAAAATACTCATGAAATCAGCAAATCCTACACCTGTAATCAATGCCAACACCATAATAATTGCATGAAGCAAAACGGAACTAGAAAAATAACCTCCATATTGTGTTGCTGTTGTAAGAAATGAATGTTCTGATTGATAAAACAGTTTCTTTACACCATGTACGACAAAAACGGAAAGAAAATTAAACAACGTCAAAAGTAGAAAAACTCCTAAAAGCATCCTAAAGCCAATCGAAACATAACTATAGCTATAACTATCCATTGAAAGAAACCATACACTCAACACTTGAATCAAACTCAATAGTATAAATTGAATCACACCATTGATTGATGACCCTTCGTTCAAACTTTTTGATGGTTTTACTAAAGTAGTTTTAAAATAAGCAAAATACCCATGAGACATGGTTGAGATTTTTTCTTTGTCAATATTAATAGCACTTAAGTTGATAACTTGTTCACCTTTAGTTGAACTAGGCTGGTGGTTAGGCATTTCTTCACTTATCGTATTTGCACCACACCCATTACAAAATTTCGCGCCTTCTTTTATTTCATTTCCACAATTTGAACAATACTTCATTCTTCCACTCCTCCAACTTTTTACCCTTCAATCTAAAAATTTCATTATAAACAAAAACTCTTTCATCTATAATTATGTAATTAATCATGAAATGATCTTTACTCACATGGCAATTTTAACTTACAACTAACTTCCTTTCTTTTACCACTTTTTTTCTTAGAACATCACTTATATGTATTAATTATTCATCTATTTCTAAAAGAGAATCAACTTATTGTAATGAATTTATAGTATCCCTATTTTTATCGGTCAACAACGTTATTTAATTAAGGGCTTCTTCTACTAATTAACAACTTTGTCACAATACTGATAGAGTAGAAAATATCTCTCTATAAATTTAAATCACTAGAAATTAATACCATTGTCATCAGTTTTTGTTAAATCAATGCCTCCCGATGCATATTCCCACTCTCCATTATCTACATAATATATAAACAGTCTCTCATGTCTGCTCGGATCAAAACCATAACTAAATTGGTAAAAAGGACGACCGCTTGGACGAAAATAAACAGTAGCTATGTAATCTCTCACTTCTCCATCTTCACTGTTTTTGAAATATTGAGCAACTTCGCGTTCAAATACCTCAACTGCTTCTTCGTGACTCTGGTAATTTTTCAACTTACTTTTTTCTTCTTTATAACGATTATAATAAGGCTTAAATTTCTCTTTTATTTCTATGGTAGATTGATTTAAAACCGAATACAGTTCATGACTTTGATTTATCGGATAAAGCGTCTCTGAGTCTTCCGTTTCTAATACTAAGTCATCGCCATTTTTTGTGAAAGTTAAATCTGTCTCTACAATTTGCTCAGGAATATCCCATAACGGACTATAATACTCTGAACTACTTTCTAACTGTGCATCTTGGTCTACATAAAAAGCTGGTACATAAGAAGTAAGATGCATTGTATTGTCTTCAATTTCTTGGTTCAAAACATATCCCTCAAAAAAAAAATCAGAGTTCATCGTTCCACTATGAAAAATCCCATCTTTTATGACAACAAACATAGCACCAACATAATTTTCTTCTTCCATTTCTTGAACCCAAACCCCTTCAACATCTTCAAGTTTGTTTTTTTGGTATTCTTCTTTAACAGGAGATGTATTCTTGTCAGGAGATTCCTTTCTTACTCCAGAAGAAGCATCTTCCGATGACTTCTCATTAGCTACTGCATTTTTTTCATTAGTTGTATCACATGCTGCCAATATAAATAGCGCAACTGCTCCTAACAAGATCAATCCTAATCTCTTCATTCCATTTTCCTCCTCATAGTACTTAATTCATGCCATAAAGCAACACTACTAAACTCATTATGTTATTTCTTACATTTACCTCAACCATCACACTAAGCATCATCAGCATGCCTACTATTTGAACGCATAAAAATCCCTCCTAAAGTAGTTTTACTTTTTACAGTATCTACTTTAGGGAGAGCATATCACGCTTTCACAGCATAAGCTTATTTCTATTCCTCTTTTAATACAGCCAAAAAGTCTATCAGTTTTTCGGCTAACTCCTTGCTCGATAGAAGCATGCAGATCCGGCTGCTGTCCTTCCAACTCTTCCGGCCAAGCCATCTCGCTTTCCCATTTCCGTCTCTGCTTCCGCAACAAATCAATCATATGCCAATAGACTTTTTGATAGGCATATCCGCCGAATTGTTTTAAATACTCCTCTTGTTCCAAGTCTCTTGGGTATGTTTCGTAAGCCTCCACTAATTTTATGAGACCTTGCTGTACAAAATCCTCGTAATCCGGATGCATACGCCACATTCCTAATCGTTTCAACGCTCCATGAACCATTCCTGAATACTGATCAAAAAAATCCTGTTCCTTTTCTTCCGTCAATTTTCTTATCATTCATTGTCATATCCTTCAAGTGGTGTTACAAGGCCTTGTACACTTGTAGAATACCGCTTGCGCTACAATTCAACAAAGAAGCAAACAGAACAAAAAAGATTCCAAACATTTCTGTGATAGGAAGTTTGGAGTAAAAATATATCTATTTACAAATTTAGATAAATCTTTATATAACAGTCTTTTTATTTGCAAATGAACAACATAACATTCTGTAGTCTTCTCAGAAAATTCAGTAACCCCATTACAGATCACTTTCGCAGTCTACTCCATAAACTTACCCATTTTCAGGTCAAACTTGAATGCAATGACAACTTCATCAACTTTTGTATCATTAAAATTCTGTTTCTTCATTCCCACTTTCAGTTAAAGCCTAAAAATTATATACTAGCTTAGAAGTGGAAGATGGAATTGTACACTACTATTTCCATTGTTATGCTGGAACTTGAAGAAAAGTTACTCCCTTCCTGTTTAGAGATGAGAAACCATCGACATAAGATATTTTGAAATTAGCACTAACTATTATAGATAATGCTTTAGAGAAATAAAATTTTGGCCATTGATACGCAATATATTAGTAGCCTTTTCTTCCGCATTAATTAGTTCTATGTCTCGCACTTACTGGCTCTAAACTCTGCACAGGCGGCTCAATCTGTCCGCAATACTCAGCTGGTACTAATAGTGCGCTGAGAGACATCGTTGAAGTGCAACTCCAGAATCTTACGGTATTGAATCATGAAAAAACCTCCTGTATAAAGTGTCATGCCCGATGGCATGCAATATCATTATACAGAAGGTTTCTTTTATTAAGCTATATATTTAAGTGGCTCTCTTGCACGCAATTGTTGGCTCTATTTCCCGCAATTACTGGCTCCTTATTCCGCACAGTTGGCTCTATTCATATGCAATATTCAGATACTATGATAGCTGAATCAAATCCAAATTCCTCCATCACACCTAATGTATTGACGGCATTTTCGTAAGTACTAGTCGCTTTGGTTTCAGGAATAACTTGTTCTTCTCGGATTCCAAATCTTTGATAACCTTGTACATTGCTTTCTGTTACTGGAGAAACAATCATCTTTCCTGACTCACTCAATCCTTCCTGTAACAACTCTGCCGCTCGGTAAGCTCTCACGTAGTCTTGTCCTTCTGCTACAATGATCACATCAGACTGCGTAGGCTCTTCATCCACAATTAGATTGTTTATAATGATTGAATAACTAACAATAAAAACTAGTCCAATAAGTAAAATAACGCTTATTGTAATTTTTCTTTTGACCATCTGGAACTCCTTATGGGTTATTAAACAAAAGGATTAAACCAGTCAAATGATTTAATCCTTTCAGTCATTCTATTCTGTTTTATCAGTAAATATCTGTTGAACTCTCTCGTAACTTTCTACTGTTCCAATATCATACCGTTTGCCCTCAAATAAATAGGCATGAACTTTAGAATGTTGAACAAAGTAAGGAATCAATTGTCCAGGTGCATCTGGATTATTTCCTTCATCAAGATATTGAGTGATCAAAGGCAATGTGCTTTCTTGTAAAATATACAAAGTGGGCACACAATACTTAGATTTTGGTTCAGCCGGTTTCTCTTCAAAACCGATTACTTTTTGATTCTCATCAATTTCCGCAATTCCATTGCGCTTTAACTGCTCAATATTGTCTTCTGCATAAGTTGCAATGCAGCTTGTTTTCACTTGGTCATAGAAGCTGACAAAATCAGTCAGTTCAAACTCAAATAGATTATCCCCTGCTAATACCATTAAGTCATCCTGAATGTCTAACTGTTCAATCACGTATTGAATATCGCCAATAGCTCCTAAACGCGTTTCGTTAGTCATTGTCCCATCGTTTACTATAGTCAATTTCTTACTGTAGTCTGCTTCGTTTGACCATTCTTCGAAATGACCAGCGAATTTATCATTCGTTACAATAATGATTTCATCGATTTCTTTCACGCTGTCCATCTTTCCAGTAATGTAATCCAAAATCGTTTTGCCGGCTACTTCAAGCAATGGTTTTGGACGATCTTTCGTTAATGGATACAAACGTGTGGCATATCCTGCTGCCAGTACAATAGCTTTCATCTATTTCACTGCCTCCAAATCTAATTCTACTAAACCTGCACCATCTGCTGTTTGACAAAAGTTCACTTCATACAAGTCTTTGTATTTCGGATGTTGCTTAGTATATTCAGCATCAATTTTAGCTTTAATCTGCTCTTTATAAGCTGGATTGACTAAACCAATGACAGCGCCACGATATCCCGCTCCACTTGGACGAGCTCCATAGACTCCTTCACACTCTCGCAACAAATCGTAAATATCTTTCATTTCTGGAATCCCTGATTCATATTGGTAGAAAGAGCTTTCCCCAGATTCAAACATCAGCTGGCCAAATCGATTCAAGTCTCCTGCTGCCCAAGCTTTTGCGCCTTCTTGGACACGCCCTTGTTCTGTATAGAAGTGAGCCACACGTTTACGAAAACGCTCAGGAAGCTGGTCTTTATAGGTTTCATAAATTTCGACCGGAATATTCCGCAACCATACTTTGTCTAAAGAAGGAGTAAATTCGATACCGCTCAATTCTTGTAGCAACCAGCCTGAAACGCGAATTTCATCCACGCGGTTATTGAAGTCCGTTCCCATCAATTGCTTGGAAATCCCAGAGTACACCACAATGACTTCAAACTCCGGCATACTGACTCCTTTTTCTATCAATTCGTATTCATTCGTTTTACAATCCATGACCATTAAGTGGTTATCCATACTTAAAATATTCGCTGACTGATCTAAGATACCGTTTTTCAATCCGATGAATTCTGTTTCTACCCAATGACTGTATTTAATCAAATCCATTTTAGAAACTTCAATATCATTCACATCACATAAAGCCATCAAATAAGCTGTCGTCACAGCCGCAGAAGAACTCAGTCCACCGATTGGTAACTTACCACTAACAACGCCAGATAAACCTTTTTTTCAACACATAATCTTGCTGTAATGCTAACACCGCTCCGCGCAAATAATTTCCCCAAAAACCTGGCACATAATCGGATTCATGACTCAAATGAAAATATTCCTTATCTGGAAAATCCAAACTATGAACTTCTATGTAGCCATCTTCTCTAGGTACATAAACCATATCTACGCTAGCATTTAATGTCATGCCCGTCACTCGTCCGCCTTGAAAATCTGAATGAGCTCCGATTGGACAAATCCGTAATGGGGAACACACAGCACGAATATCTATTTCATCAAACCGTTTTTTAACTTCCCGAACTAATTGCTTCATCATCTTCCTCCTCGCATCCATCTTTTTCATTTTATGTTCTTATAGATCCATAATCTCTATATTATCATAGCCTTTTTATTTTCATATAAAAATGAATAAATATTCTCAAAATATCCACTTTCCTATTTTACGTTTTGATAAACTTTCAAAAATATTTTTAGTAAAAAGGGCACTTACGTTTAGGAAATAAAAACACTTCACATTAGCGATGTCTCCATAAAATAGACACTTAAAATAGTGAAACTATTTTAGGCGGATTTTTATTTTTGTATGTTCGTATAGTAAACACGCGATTGAATAACTTAAACGATACCTTAAAATGTATTAGAATAAATATATTTTAAAGAGCTAAGCGAAACATTCGATTTATTATTAAGTAGTCCATGTTCAAAAAAATGTGAAAAATCTAGAATATGACCTACAGAATATTTAAGCTACATTGTAAAAAAATGATTATAGTACGGGAAGTCAAAAAATTCCACAAGAATAGAAAACTGGCATCGTCAAAAACCACTTATATCAGCGTTTGTTATATAAAAAGAGCTGAAAAGCACCAGCTTTCTTATACTAATGTCCATTCATAAGTTTAAAGATATTAAAAATCTGGTTCTGTCTAATTGACAAGCGACAATGATTGTGAAAAGTTAGATTCTATCCAACCGATGATAAAAAGTTACGAACGAAAGTAGGGTCATTAAAAACTCGAATAAGAACTCTGAAGAGCACGATGTTCTAAAAAACAGGTTAAGTACAAAGCTCTCAAGGAACGTACTTTGACGAAAGGTTTGTTAACTAATATCATCGAACTTAAATATCATAATCTTTTCAGAGATCACATAAGTTTTATATTAAAGGAAAACTTAAAGGTAGAATAGTAAGATTATGGAACTCACTACTAATTATAGTAATAATTAATTTTCTAAAAAATCGCAACGAGTAGTCGTAAAAGTAAATAATGGTCTTTTTAATTGTCGATTTATCAAACTCAATTATTTAATTAGAAATAAATTATACTTTATTACAACTAAAAAAAACTTTTGCCATATTTTCATTCTGAGTATTATCTGCTATTAAAAGTTGCTACTTTACTTTTTGTATAGTAATTACTTTATTAATCATATTAAAAATATTAAAGAGCAGTAATGGTTCACCTGTTACCTATTTTTACTGCAGGCGACGCCCAAATTTCATTTACTCCTGTCGATTTTGTTAAAACAGCATTTGCTCCAATAACCGTTCGTTCTCCCACTGTAAGTACACCTGATTTACATAATATTTTAGCGCCCGCGCACACTACTGTTCCATCTTCTATTATGATTTTTTCCATTTTCGATTTTTCTCTAACTATATAGGAATCTGCTCTTCCTATGGTAACCCCATGGTAGATAGAAACATGATTTTTAATGATAGTTTCTGGATGAATTACTATGTTTCCCCCCAAATGTGGAAACATTATATTATCTCCAACAATTACTTGTTGTGGTATTTCAACACCTATAATTTTTAGTAAAGCTGTACATATTTTACCGATATTTTTATTTTTTCTATTTCTGATTAAAAAATAAAACAGTTTACTCATTTAATGCACCTCATATTGTTTTTTATAAATAATTATAAGTAAATAATGTATCTTGGACATAACAATTAAAAGTAACCAAAAAAAACATAACTTCATTATATTTTTTTGTTCTTCATCCATCATTAGTTTTAAATTTAGTTCTATATTGATATCTCTAAGTTTAGATATTGCAAATATTGTTCTTAAGCACACCTAATTCTTAGTTACTAGTGCCATTTTTTCCACTATTATTTCTTTTTTGTTTACCCTGTAATTTAATTTAGTTCTGTTATCTAACTTTATTATTCACGCATTCCATATTAGTTTTTAAAAAGTTACCTTTAATGGATTCTGCAACTTTAGTATAAAACTACTAAAAATCGAAGAAAAACAATTTCCATGGCATGGCGGTTTAGTGTTCTATAGAGGTACCAGCTATTCATGGCGTATCTTATAACTATAAATTAGATTCTTAATTTATTGCTATTCCTTCGATGTAGACTTATAAGTTAAAAAAGCGTATTTAAGCATTTTATATAATTTCTAGTAATTATATCATTTGTACTTTGCTACTTTACTAAAAGTATAAAACAAACTTCCATAGAATACTTACTCTCTATAATACTAATGTATTCATAATGTATTCATAATCTATTCTGATCTACTTTATATGATTGCTAGAAGAGACACTAATAGATAAAAAAAGTCTATATTCTCACATTTTTTTCATAGGTGATTGTTATTGAGGTTTTAAAAAAAGCTATATTGAATAACAGTTAATTTTTTTGCAGCATTTCTATCATTCAGCAGCCCTTACCCTTACTACTTCACCGATTTCTATTCTCCTTAAAGTAATAAGCTATTATTCTTAACGTATTTGATAATTAATGTTCATAAGAAAACTGAACCTTAATTGTAAAGAAAGTATTATATACAGAACAAAGTGATGTATGATTAAAATATAATATTCGTAACTATAATCAAACGTCAATTTTCGTACAGGTAATTTTCTACCCATAACACTTAGCTTCATCAAAAGTAAAAATTATTTTAGTTACTTATTTCTTTTCTTAAGAGACTTTATTATTTCTACAATTGGAGTCATTAGATTTCTGTTCGTAACTAATAAGATTATGAACAGTATAGCTTCAATAATTGTCTCACTAACTCTTTCCAATTGCATCATCAATATTCCTATTTGTATAAAAATAATAATTACATTACTTGTAAATAGTCTCCAGTTAATTTCTATATCTATAAACTGCTTTGTGTCAAAAAATCGTATTACAAACATAACGAAAAAACTTGCCATTGACGAAATTCCTGCTCCTTCAATACCTAATGTAGGTATTAATAGCAGGTTGAAAATCATACTGGTAATCCCTCCATATACAGAAGTTTTAAAGACACCCTTAGTTTTCTTTGCTGCAATGTAATTTGTACCAAAAAAACCAGAAAAGGAAGAAAAAACAGCTCCCAAAAGTAAAAACGGAACTACTCGCCAAGCCTCATAATATTCACTAGCAAATAGAAAATCAAACAAAACTTTAACAATAGCTATTATTGCTGATGTTCCAAGAAACATTATAGACGATAAGTAACTAAATACATTAGTATAAAATTTCGACTTATTTTCATTCTCGTACTCTTCAATTGCTGATAACTGCCAAGCTTGAGTAAAAACTTGATTTACTATATTAATTAGCGCAGGTATTCTACTTGCAATAGCAAATAACCCATTAGCACTTGAATTAATAAAGAAGAAAATGAAGTATCTACTGGAAGCACTTATCACCCACCACATTAGTGAGTTAGGAACCATGGGTATTGAATAGTTTAATAATCTTTTAGTTAGTTTTAAATTTAGACTACTAAAACGTATTTCTTTATACACTTTAGTCGTTAAAATTAAAAAAACTATAGAAATTACATACGCAAAAATAATAGATAAAAAATATCCAAAAACACCTAATTCAAAATAAACTAGGAACAAAATATTCAGAATCCCAGTATTCAATGTTAATAACATACCATTCATTGAGAATATTTTAATGTTATTAGTAGCTCGTGCATACTGAGAGAAAACTCGCTCAAAAATTATAAGGAGTAAAATAAAATAAAGAAATAATAAATTATTTCCTAAAATACCTAAATACTTCAATATTGGATAAAATAAAAAAGCGATTAAACAGCCTATTACACTTACAAAAAAAGAATTTGATATAATTACGTCAGTAGACTGATTTTTATCCATAATAAACCTTAAAACTGCTTCATAAATGCCTGCAGAAACTATGGGAACGAACATAGAGGCTGTAGTCATTACCAGATCAACTCCTCCATACTCCCCTGTGGATAGATAATGCGTATATAAAGGAACAAGAATAAGTGAAATAAGCTTACTTCCTAAATTTCCAATAGCAAAAATAAATGAGTTGCCTACTAATTTTTTATACGAATTCACGTTTCACACCTATTTTCTAATTACATTTTAATTAATTCATTTTTTTTATTTTATTTGTCAAGCTATGTTAAACAGTCTTTATTCATTTAACATAACTCAACGATAACTTTAATACTATACAAATTATAACGATTTTCTTAGGGCTTAATTCCTTTTAGAATTCACCGAAAAATCAGAAGAACCGTTTGAATGACATTTCTAGCTTAGCAAGGTAGATAATGTTAATACTTTAATTAGTGACTACCGAATTGATGAAAAAGTTGCTATCATCATACTCTCTTTCATTTTCTGACGATTGGATTAATTGTAAATCTTTTACCCTTGGAGTCAGAAAAAAGCCGTGTACGATGATAGGGAAGTATCTATGTATAGTCCAAAAAAACAGTCACACGAAACTAGCCTTTGAAAGTTTAATCAACTATTGGGATTTAAATGATTAATTAATGCCTACTGAACAATTGGGCTAATTTGAAATGGAGAAAAGTTCAATAGAACTAAACAGCTTTTTTTCCGATTTTTCAGTTGTCCAAAAAAAGAGCGCAAGCGATTGCGATTAATGTTA